>NZ_JTJP01000009.1:0-73213 GCF_001678575.1 Gallibacterium genomosp. 1 | reverse complement strand
ACAGCACCAGAAGCGGATGCACCAACAGTTAAGATGGCATTAAGTCAAGATACTGGAAGTTCGGCAACAGATAAGATCACTAACAATGGTGAATTGAGTTTCACTCCGCCTCAAGGTTATGTCATTGCTAGCGTTACAGTAAATGGTGAAGCGGCTAAATTGGATGGTAATAAGATTACTTTACCGGAAGGTCAGTACGATGAAGGTTCAGTAGTTGTGACTATTCGTAATGAAACAACAGGGCGAACAGCAACGATACCTAATAGTGATCGCTATGTGGTGGATACGACAACACCAAGCGAGCCACAAATTGATGCACCAGCTGGAAAAGATACAACAATTGTATTGCCTACTGATGCTGATATTGGTGATGTCTTTAAGGTGAAGATTACTAAACCGAGTGAAGCTGCAAATGAAATTGAATACCGTAAGACAGAAGAAAATGGTTGGGTACTACAAGGAAGTTCAGTAGAGGGTGTGAGCCTTGCAAATGGTATCATTACGATTGCACAAAATAGTACGCCAGTCGGCACAACTATTAATGCAACAGTAACTGACATTGCAGGTAATTTCGCATCGGCAACTGAGGCAACAGTTAAAGAAATACCAGATCGGGATAAAGATGGTTATACCGATGATGAAGAGGCAAAAGCAGGATCTAATCCTGATCTAAATAGCTCTACGCCTAAGACCTTAGCTGAAGAAGCTTATGAGAAAGCGAAAGAAGCATTTGCGGCATTTAAAGCTCAAAAATCAGTGCTTGCTGAACATGGCTTTACGGCAAATGAGGTAAATGCGCTTAATAAACAGTTGCTGCCATTATCAGAGTTGAAAGAAAAAGCAATTGCAGCAGTGGAATGGGTGCATACAGATGATGATAATAAGCAAGATTTAGTGAACAAAATTAATGCCTTAGAAGCAGTAGTGCCAGATGTAACTAATGCGGCCGATGCAGTTTGGCAAGCAAATAGTAGAACTTCACTTTTCTATCGAGCATTTTGGAAAGATGAGTACAGGAATGCTAAATATGCTAAAGATGCTAAATATCTTAATGATTATGCATCAGAAAATGAGGGGATTGTTACTATTAATGCAACAGATATTCCTATTAAAGATACTTTAGGTGGAGACTCATTTACGATTAAACTTGCGCCAACAGACGGCTGGAAGCAAGGAACACCAACGCCGTCAAGTGCATCTATTTCTGAGTATCGTGTAGATGAAAATGGGAATATGCAAATTCGTATTGATCCTGAGGTTGCAAAAAAAATTAGTCAGACAACTCAACAGTTTTTTGATGTGGTGGCTGAAGATGGTACTAAATTGACACTGCTGGTTCCATTTGCAAATCCAGATAATAACCAAAATGCTGTTAAAGTGGCTAGTGTTAGTATTAAGGATAATAAGAACCCAATTACAGAGGTAGTAGAAAAAGATGGAACAACTAATGACGCTAACTGGTCTGAAATTCTCGTTGGGATTAAGAATAATGTTTCATCAGGTGGAAATTTAGATGGTTGGGTAGTGAAATTAGAGATCATTGATACTAAGGAACCAGATCGGGTACTTTGGTCAGATACAAAAGGCAATCAGACAGCGGGAGAAAAAACACTTACATTTGATGCGAGTCGTTTTAATCCAGAAGATGGGCATACCTATATTTTAAGAGCTAGCTCTTATAATACTAATGATACGACTGTTTTGGGGACTTCTACTGTTTACGATAGTGTAGAAAATCGAGTAACGTTAGATACTACACCGCCGGCGGTAGAACATCATATTTATGCCGATGAAGCAGGAAAATTGCACGTTGAATTTACCTTTAAAGAAGATAGTCTTAAAGTGTGGAGAAAAGATGGTGCATTGGCTAATCCGGAGACAGATGTTTTAGCTAACTTTAGCAATGTAGCAGATGTGGCTCAGAAAGATCATAAATGGAGTACAACAATTAGAGATGGGGAATCAACATTTGTTTTCTATGATAAAGAAGGGAATTCTCAAATTGTTGATTTATTAAAAGATGCAGAAGTGCTTCGTTTAGCTCGTTTAACAACGAATATGAATAAAGACGGAGGTCCTCGTAACTTCGATAGTGATGGTAATGAAGAGCAAAATAAAGATTATGGTTCAAATGGTTTAAAAACAGCAAGTGATAAAGACAATATCATTATTCTTCGTCAGAAACAGGGTGGTAATGGGTTTGGTGGCTTTATTGATGGAGGCACTGATCTTCCAGAGTATAAAGCAACTTTACAAACCTATGATCGCAATGATCTTATTGATGCCGTTGGTATGGGAGGTCATACTGATGTGATTACTCGCGGAGGTGATGACACGTTAATCTTGCGTAAAGGTATGAGTGGTTATGGTCCTGCTGGTTATCCGGGTGGTTCATTTGATGGCCCTCAGCGTATCTTAATGGGCGCCGGTAAAGATACTTTTAGTATTTTCGGTGTCTTTAAAGACAGCTATGGTATGAATAATACAACTGCGAAAGTATCGATGGGCGATGATGATGATACCATTTCAATTACTCGTTCAATTGAAGCGGATCATGATAGTTATCGACCATATTCTAACTATTTTAGTCTTGGTGCTGGAAACGATAAGATGACGGTAGGTGGAACGATCACTGATACAGCTCCTCAATGGGCATCAAATATTATCGATCTTGGTTCAGGAAGTGATGTTCTGACGGTAGGCGGAGAGCTAAAAGATGATGTGTTAATTCTTTCAAAAGACAGTAGCACAATTACTGTAGGGGGAATTGGCGGACAAGCTAATGTAACTATGTTGCTTGGCGCAGGAGATGACACTGTAACTGTGCGTAATAGTGTTAATTACTCTGAAGCCAGAGATAAGGCAATCTTTAAAGAGATTTATAACGCTAGTTTGAAATATACTGGTGATTATCAAGACGATGTGCGTTCTTGGTATGAAGAGAGTAAAGATGCATTAGCTAACTTGCCGGATAATAACTATATTATTAATCTTGGTGAGGGTAAGAATACTATGAGTGTTGGCGGCAATATGATCCATGCAAAAATTGAGTCTGGCTCAGGCAATGATACGGTAACTATTAATACTTGGGTTCTTTCATCAAATAATATTAAACTTGGTGCAGGAAATGACGCCATTTCGATTAACTCTATGTTCAAAGATGATAGTATCTCAGGTCAATCATTGATTTATGGTGGTGAAGGTCGAGATACAATTAATCTTGGTACACCAAATAGTGATTCAAATAAAGTAAGGTTGGAAATGTATGGTGATATTGGTGGTAACAATATTGATGTTTCTAGCATTGAGGTCTTTAATTTGAATGGTAAAGGTGGAACACTCATTATCGGAAACAAAGGAGATATTGTTAGTGGCAATGCTTCAACAATTGGTCCGATTGAAGTTCATGGAAAGAATGCTGATAGTGTCAGAATAGAAAGTAGTTGGCATAAGGTAGCAACAGAAAATGGTGCGAAGAAATATGAATATAAAAATACAGGTATTTATATTTCCATCGATGATGCTATTAATGTTACTGAATTTTCTGTTTGATTAATTGAGCGTTAAAAACAGGTAATCAAAAACCCATCAAGCTTCCCGCTTGATGGGTTTTTCTTTTGTATTTGATTTGTTTTTTTCTTCTGTATTAATCACCAATAACCGCTTGTGCAATTTGTTCAAGCAAATTTTTATAAATAGTGCTGCCCTCACTGGCACCGACTTTGATTTCAATAATGGTGGTGGATTTACGCATATAAGCTGTTTTTAAGGTGGAACTTAAATCTGCCCAAGTATAAGGCCGTGCATAATTTAGCTCAAACATATTGGCGATTTGTGAAAACTCTAAATTATGTGGTAAGCGATAATATTGTTCTTTAGCTTCATTTTCTACTGGCAACATATCAAAAATTGCACCGCCATTATTGTTAATAATAAAAATAATGGTTGGCAATTTGACCTTTCTGAATAAGGCAAAAGAGTTGAGATCGTGCAGTGCGGAAATGTCGCCGATAAAAGCGATCAAAGGGCGTTGATGAGCAATAGCAACACCAGCGGCGGTTGCCAATAAACCATCGATACCGCTTGCTCCTCTATTAGTATAAATCGGATAGTTATTAGGCAGTTTGCATAGTGCATCAACTAAACGTACAAAAAGACTATTACCAAGGAAAAGTATGCCATTTGTTGGCAGTAAGCGCTCTAGATGATGAGCCAATGATGCTTCGTTTAAATTGCTTCCAACTTGTTGTTCAATAAATTTATCACAAAATTGTGATAGTGCTAACGGTTCAAGCAACCACGGTTTTTGTCTGAGTGGTGGATGCGCACGCAACCAATGGTGAGCTTTAGCGTGAAAACGGGTTTGTTGATGATGTGACGGATCAAGACGGCGTTGTGAAGCATCAATCAGCCAATATTCACCTTGAAACGCTGCTAAAAATTGATTAATTCGTTTACTTACAATGCCACTACCAAGTTGAATCACAATATCTGCTTGCAGTAATTGTTGAAAAACTGTTTTATTTGCTAACCAAATATCGGCGTAAGGCAATGTCGCTTCAACAGTGGATTGTACATCCGTTAGTAATACCCAACCCATTGTATTAACCCAAGTGCTAATTCCCATACTTTGTTCCAATGGCAAACGTCCGACAACGACAATTCCCCGTTTTGTTCTCCATAGATCCCAATTTTCGTGGATCAGCACTTCGACTTGATTTTCCGGATGTTTCACCCACGGTTTTTGGCTGTGTAACCAAGAACTTAGCGGTTGTAACCACGAATGGTTGTCAATTTGTTGCAGATTCGCTTGGTAAAGTGGTTCGGCGAACGGCACATTAATATGTATGACACCGGGGGTAAGTTGTTGTTGATAACAGGCTTGATCTAATGTGGATACTAACCAGTTGGCGCTGTAATCTTGACTTGGTTTCGGCAAATTAATTTCAGCAATCGGATAGTGAGCAAATATTTTTTGTTGGCAAATAGCTTGGTTTGCGCCACATTCGATTAATTCAATCGGACGATCAGCGGTTAATACGATGAGGTTAGTTTGTGTTTGGTAAGCCTCAATAATGGCAGGATAAAGGTTGGCTACCGCAGTTCCGGAGGTAACAATAATGGCAACCGGTTTTTGCGTTGCTTTGGCTAAACCAAGAGCAAAAAAGCCTAAACCACGTTCATCAAAGTGAGTATGACAGGTTACACGACTTTCATCCTGTAATCGTGCCGCTTCGAGTGTAAGTGGTGTTGAACGTGAACCAGGTGCAATGCAGATATGATGCACGCCGTAACGGAGCAGTGATTCTAAAATGACTTTAGACCAGCAACGGTTAAATGTACTGATAGACATTGTATTCTCCTTATTTTATTTGAGCTCAAACAGGGAGAGTAATCCGGACATTTTTCTTTCTATTTCTAGCCACTCTTCATCTGCTTGAGATTCTTTAACAATGCCGGCACCGGCAAAGAGGTGTAATTGTTGATTAGTGAGTTCTGCGGAACGTAGTCCAACACAAAATTCAGCAAAAGATTGTGTGATAACTCCGATTGCTCCGGCATACCAGTTGCGTTGAAACGGTTCATTGTTTTTAATGAATGACAATGCCGGTTGTCTTGGATAACCAGCAACCGCAGCGGTCGGATGTAATGCGAATAATGGTTCCCAATATTGATGTTGCGGCTGCAAGGTTGCCTTAATCGGATGACAGAGGTGCTGAACTTTGCGTAATTGGCGTAATTGTACCTTACCGACTTCAATTGTCTGACAATAAGGTTGAATTTTTTGACAAATATCATCAACAACAAATTGATTTTCCAAGCGATTTTTTTGATCTTGCAATAACCATTGTTGATATTGTCGTTGTTGTTCATCTGTTTCGCCAATGGGGGCGGTACCAGCAAGTGCTTCGGTTTGAAAATCTGAATCAGTGCGGCAGTATAAACATTCTGGACTGGCACCTAAAAAAATAGAATGTGCTGATTCAGCAATCGCAAAGTGGTAACAATGCTGATTAGTTTGACGACTTAATGCCAGCAAATCATAGCCATTTAGTGGTTGATTGAGTTGAAATACTGTTTCACGAGCTAGAACCACTTTATTGAACTGCTGTTGTTTGATCGCATTTAATGCGTTTTGGATTAACTGCCGCCATTGAGATTGAGTACTACTTTGATGGTGTAGTATCGGTGTGATGTCCTTGATTTCATTATAAGTTTGAGAGTGTGGCAGTTGTTGTAGAATTTGCAACAGTTGTTGTTTTTCTTGTTGCCAAATTCTTTGATTAAACAATAGCTTAACAGTTAATTTTTGTTGTTGATAATGCAAATAAATGCGAGGCAAAATGAACTTTACTTCACCTAAAAATTGTACACCACCGACAAGGTTAAAATGGGGATAGTCTTGTTTAAATGTGGTTAATTCTTCAAACGAGGTGATGTGGCTTACCGCACCGACAGCAGCGATTTCATATTGCTGTTGGCGTTGTTGCAAATAAAATTGTGGAAATACGGCTTGCCCTTTCAACCAAGCGATAAGATCAATGTTTGAAGCCTCTATGGATGCTTGGATTTCACCAAAGCGGCGGCAATCAGGTTGATAAATAGCAATCTGCGTAGTGAGTAATGATTTTAGTTGTTGAAATACATCCATTGTCAATAGCTATTCTATTTATCCAAATGTTATAAAAGCGGTAATTTTACCGTAATTTCAAATAAAGTTCTTGAAAATCTTTCTAAGCTCAAAAAATTAGCGTAAAGTAACCCATTATTGTTAATAAATTGTTTAAGGTGACAGTGATGGATGTTTTCCCAAAATCAGATAAATTAGAACACGTTTGTTATGATATTCGTGGACCAGTGCATAAAGAGGCTTGTCGTTTAGAAGAAGAAGGGCATAAGATTTTAAAGTTGAATATTGGTAATCCGGCGCCATTCGGTTTCGAGGCACCAGATGAAATCTTAGTGGATGTGATCCGAAATTTGCCGACAGCACAGGGATATTGTGATTCCAAAGGTCTTTATTCCGCACGCAAAGCGATCGTGCAATATTATCAATCAAAAGGACTGCTTAATATTGGGGTCAATGATGTTTATATCGGTAACGGTGTATCAGAGTTGATTACGATGTCAATGCAGGCACTTTTGAATGATGGGGATGAAGTGTTGATACCAATGCCTGATTATCCGTTATGGACAGCAGCAGTAACGCTTTCCGGCGGTAAAGCTGTGCATTATTTATGTGATGAAGAACAGAATTGGTTTCCGGATATAGAAGATATTAAGCAGAAGGTTTCTCCTCGTACGAAGGCGATTGTGATTATTAATCCGAATAATCCGACTGGGGCGGTTTATAGCAAAGCATTATTATTAGAATTAGCGGAAGTGGCTCGTCAAAATAAACTGATTATCTTTGCAGACGAAATTTATGACAAAATTTTATATGATGGTGCTGTTCATCATCATATTGCGGCATTAGCACCGGATTTATTAACTGTTACCCTGAACGGCTTATCTAAAGCCTATCGTGTTGCCGGTTTCCGTCAAGGATGGATGGTGCTTAACGGTCCGAAAAAAGCGGCTGCCGGCTATATTGAAGGCTTGGATATGTTGGCATCAATGCGTTTATGTGCGACTGTACCGATGCAACACGCCATACAAACAGCGTTAGGGGGATATCAAAGTATTAACGAATTTATTTTGCCGGGTGGGCGTTTGCTGGAACAGCGCAATAAAGCGTATGAGATGATTAATCAAATTCCCGGTATCAGTTGTGTTAAACCTCAAGGCGCAATGTATATGTTCCCGAAAATTGATACAGAAATGTATAACATCCACGACGATGAAAAATTTGTGTTTGATCTTTTAACTCAAGAGAAAGTGTTGTTGGTTCACGGACGAGGATTTAACTGGCATAAACCGGATCACTTCCGAATTGTAACCTTGCCATATGTTCATCAAATTGAAGAGGCAATGACCAAACTTGCCAGATTTTTAACACATTATCATCAATAATTTCCTGCTAATCCCGCTTACTTCATTTAGTGTAGTAAGCGGGATTTTTTTACCATTAGATAATTAAATATTTTTATTATAAAAATAATAAAACAACTTTTCAAAAATAAAGAAACAGAATATTATTTAATAGGATTTTTTGATTAAGGAGGAAAAAATGTTAGAGAAATTTAATTTATCAGGGAAAGTGGCAATTGTTACAGGATGTAATACTGGATTGGGGCAAGGAATGGCTTTGGGTCTTGCTGCCGCAGGCTGTGATGTTGTCGGAGTGAATCTGAGTGATGCTTCAGAAACTGCAGAAAAGATTACGGCATTGGGCAGACGTTTCATTAACTTACCGGCAAATTTAATGGAACAGGATCAAATTACTTCGCTCGTGGAAAAAGCAGTTGAAGCTTTTGGTAAAGTTGATATTTTAGTAAATAATGCGGGTATTATTCGTCGTCAGGATGCGATTGAGTTCAGTGAAAAAGACTGGGATGATGTAATTAATATTAATTTAAAAAGTGTCTTTTTCTTCTCTCAAGCAGTTGCAAAACAGTTTATAAAACAACAATCTGGCGGTAAGATTATTAATATTGCTTCAATGCTTTCATTTCAAGGTGGTATTCGTGTTCCATCTTATACCGCATCTAAAAGTGGAGTGATGGGGATTACGCGTCTAATGGCCAATGAATGGGCAAAATATAACATTAATGTTAATGCGATTGCACCGGGTTATATGGCTACGGATAATACATCGGCATTGCGTAGCGATGAAACTAGAAGCAAAGAAATTTTAGAGCGTATTCCGGCAGGAAGATGGGGACTGCCAGAAGATGTTGCTGGGCCTTGTGTATTTTTAGCTTCTGCTGCTTCTGATTATATTAATGGATATACAATTGCAGTAGATGGTGGTTGGTTGGCAAGATAGTTATACATAGTGAGGTATCAATAAATGGAGAAAAAAATTGCAATTTTAGGTGAATGTATGATTGAACTCTGGAACGATAATGACTGTTATCGTCAGGGATTTGCGGGGGATACGCTTAATACGGCGATTTATCTTTCTCGATTGTTGGGTACTTCAGCAAAAGTGTCCTATCTTACTGGAATAGGGAAAGATGATTTAAGTCGGGCAATGATCAATTATTGGCAACAAGAAGATATAGATACTGATGCGGTCGCTGTCGTTGCCAATAAACAGCCCGGCTTATATATGATTAAAACTGATTCTCAAGGTGAGCGTCGGTTTTTATACTGGCGTAATGATGCCGCAGCTCGTTATTGGTTGGCAGATTTGTCTATCAGTGAAATAGCGAACCTGCTTTCTGGCTATTCTTATCTCTATTTGAGTGGTATTAGCTTGGCAATTTTGCCGAATCGTGATCGAGAGAAGTTATTGGAAGCGATAGCACAGACTGACATAGAGGTTATTTTTGATAATAATTATCGTCCGGCATTATGGGAAAATGTTGAAGTAGCAAGAGATATTTATAAAAGGATATTGGCGCTGTCTGATATTGCATTTTTAACCTTTGAGGATGATCAGACTCTGTTCGGTTTTACTGATTATGAACAGTCTATTCAACAAGCATTGGAATTAGGTGTGAAAGAAGTCGTGGTGAAAAGAGGGAAAGAACCTTGTGTAATAGCCACTAAATCGGAACGTTATCAAGTAGAAGCTACACGTGTAGAAAAAGTGGTGGATACCACTGCCGCCGGTGATTCTTTTAGTGCCGGATATTTGGCAAAACGCCTGCAAGGCGGAACCATTGTGGAATCAGCACAAGCAGGGCATTTGTTGGCTGGAACAGTCATTCAACACAAAGGTGCGATTATTCCGAAAGTTGCAATGCCATCAATCTAATTATGGCTTTGTAGAGCAGGATAGCCATAGAAACCTAAGCGTTCGGAAATGTGCTTTCCTGCCTGCTGTAATAAATTGACTAAATATGGGCGATCCTTTTCTTTAAAGCGGATTGTTGGTAAAGAAATTGATATGCCTGCAATAATTTGCCCCAATCTGTTATAAACCGGTGCGGCAATACAGATTAAACCTTCTTCTTGTTCTTCATTATCTTCGGCATAATGATTTTCCCTTACTGAATGTAACTCCGGAATTAATTTTTCAACATTATCAACTGTATTTTTGGTCGATTGTACCATATCAACATCAGCCAAAATTGTACGAACTTCATCATCAGATACTCCGGATAACAGAATTTTTCCAATAGCCGTACTATAAAGAGGATTTCTTCGCCCTATTCTAGATTGCATTCTAAGATTATATTTTGAATCAATTTTATGCATATAAACAATTTCGTGCCCTTCGAGAATCCCTAAATGCAATGCTTCACCGGTTTGTTCTGCAATATATTGCATCTCTTTATCTGCAAAAGAGATAAGATCAACATATTCTAATGATCTAGCACTTAGCTCAAATAGTTTTAAACTTAATCCATATTTATCACTATCATCTTCCTGATAAACATACCCTAAAGTTTTCATTGTTTGCAGAAAACGATAGGTTGTGCTTTTTGACATCATTAATTTCTGAGACAGTTCGGTTATTCCGATATCTTTTTGTTCCGATAGGATTTCTAAAATACTGAATACTTTCATTACTGAAGCTACGGCTTCAGGTGCATTTTCTTTTTTCATATTTTTACAAGCATTAAATTGTATATCATTAAAGATGTTAAATTATAAACAATTGGTTATTAATTAGGAATATCCTGAGACCTAATCAAACATTATTCTTCACATTAAGTTAACTTGAGGGGGATATGTTTGTCTAAAATACATAATTAAAGAATTATCTTCCATAAAAATAAAACATTGTTTTAATTTTTTTAGATCTTTATCACAAATTTTGAATTTTTTGATAGACGATACAAAAAAACTAATTTAGAGTAATTCTAATTTTTTAGGAGGTAAAAATGAAAATTTTACACAATATGCATCCAGAGGATGCAAAACATTACGATACGACACGTCTTCGTGAAGCCTTTCTTTGTGAGGATTTATTTCAGCCCGGCAAGATTAATGTTGTTTATAGCCATATTGACCGTTTAGTTGCCTTGGGTGCTATTCCAAATAGTGGGGAAATATTATCGTTAGATGAAGTGATTGATAAAAAATCATTTGGTACAGAATTTTTCTTAGAACGTAGAGAATTAGGAATTATTAATTTAGGCGGTACAGCGGTTATTACTACTAAACAAGGAAGTTTCACTGTAGGGCATTTAGATGCAATTTATTTAGGTAAAGGAACAGAAGAGATCACTTTTTCATCTCAAGATGATAAATCTCCGGCTGTGTTATATGGGTTAAGTGCGCCTGCTCATCGCACATTTCCTAGTAAGTTGATTAAATATGTTGATGCCAGAAAAGTCAAATTAGGGACATTAGAAAATTCCAATGCCCGCACAATTAATCAATATCTTCATCCTGAAGTTTTGGAAACTTGTCAATTATGTATGGGAATGACTGAATTAGAAAAAGGTAGCGTATGGAATACGATGCCTGCTCATACACACGAACGCCGTATGGAGGCGTATCTCTATTTTAATATTGAACCCGATCAAGTAGTGTTCCATTTCTTGGGAGAACCAACAGAAACCCGTCATATTGTTGTTCGCGATAAACAATTAATTATTTCACCAAGTTGGTCTATCCATTCAGGTTGTGGTACGAAAAATTACAGTTTTGTGTGGGGTATGGTTGGCGAGAATCAAACTTTCGATGATATGGATTTTGTTTCAATGCAGGATTTACGTTAGCACTATTTTAAAAATTTATGAATTATCCACTATAGGAGAGTAATTATGAAAGTCTTCAAATTATCTAAAAAAGCAACTCTTTTTGCGGCTGCTATTACGGCGATTTACTCCTCTTCTGTTCTAGCGGCAACAGAGGTAAAAATTGCTTTTAACCAATCTGATAAACATCCTCAATATCAAGCATTGCAACAATTTGGAAAAGAACTTTCCAAAGCAACGGATGGTCGTTATAAAGTGAATGTTTTTCCTAATGAATTATTAGGGAATCAGAGAGCTTCATTAGAATTAGTGCAGAATGGAGCTATCCAAATGGCTGTTGTTGCTAATCCTTTAGTGGAAAATTTTGATAAAACCTTTGCGGTATTAGGTATTCCATATGTTTATGCCAATACTGCACATCAAGAGAAAGTGTTTACTTCTGGAATTTTAGATGATTTGTTTGCTTCCACTAAGAAGTTCGGTTTTGAGGTATTAACTGCTTATACTGCAGGTGCGAGGAGCCTTTATACCAAAGGTGGCCCAATTAAATCTAAAGAAGATTTGAAAGGTAAAAAAATCAGAGTATTACAGTCAGATACAATGATTAAAATGCTATCCTGTATGGGCGGTACAGGAGTTCCAATGAACCAAGGTGAAGTTTATACGGCAATTCAACAAGGGGTATTGGATGGTGCAGAAAATAATGAGATTACCTATGCGGATTTGAAACAATATGAAGTAGCACCGTATTTTTCTCGTACAGGACATTTACGCGTAGCAGATTTATTGGTTGTGAGTGATGCTTTTCTTTCCACTATGACGCCAAAAGATCAGGAAACTTTGAAAAAGCTTGCTAGAGAAAGCACTAAAAAAGAATTTGAGTTATGGAATGATCAAATTAAAACTGCGGAAGCTTTTGCAAAAGAGAAAGGAGCTACTTTCGTTGAAGTAGATACAACACCATTCCAAGAAAGTTGCAAACCACTTCAAGAGGAATTAATCAAAACGCCAGCACAAAAAGCATTGTATGAAAAAATTATTGCATTGAAATAGATGCTTAAAGGATAGGCTGCTTGCCTATCCTTATTTATTTTAGGAGGTGTGTGGTGTTTGATATTTTGTTGTTAATAAAGAAAATTTTAGATAGAGCCATTGAATGGATATGTATTTTTATTGTTGGCTTAATGACGGTATTGATTACTTATCAAGTTGTTGTGCGTTATGTATTTAATAGTCCAAGTGCAGTAAGTGAAATATTATCTCGTTATTTATTCGTTTGGTTAATTTTATTTGCCGGTGCTTATGTTTTTGGTTTAAGAGAACATATGGAAATCGCTTTTCTGAAAAATAAATTTCCTCCGAAATTACAAGTGGTTGCTGATTCTATCTCTGAAATAGTAATTGCAACGTTTGCTATTGGGGTGATGATTATTGGTGGTTATAGTGCAACTGTTAGACAGATGTTCCAATTAGATTCCGCATTGCAAATTCCGATCGGTGTTATTTATTCAGCAATTCCTATTAGTGGAGCAATTATTGTTTTTTATTCTATTTGTAATTTAGCCACGTTTTATCACTGCACAAAAAAATAAATTTCATGGGAGGAAACTATGGATTTAGCAACGACTGCTGCACTTATTATGTTGGTAGGTACAGTATTTTTCTTAGTGATCGGAACACCGATCAGTATTAGTGTCGGTATATCTTCTGTCGCTGCAATGTTAGCAATACTACCTTTTCAAGGAGGGATGGTCACTTCAGCACAACGTATTTTTGTTGGATTGGATTCTTTTGCATTACTAGCGATACCATTTTTTATTTTGGCAGGGAATATAATGAATAGTGGTGGTATTGCTATTCGCCTAATCAATTTTGCTAAAATTTTTAGTCATTTTTTACCGGGATCTCTTGCTCAAACAACGATTCTTTCTAATATGTTATTTGGTTCGATTAGTGGTTCCGGAGTCGCTTCAGCGGCGGCAGTTGGCGGTATTATGACGCCTATTGAAAAGAAAGAAGGGTATGATCCTCGCTATAGTGCTGCTGTAAATATCGCTTCAGCGCCAACAGGAATGTTAATTCCACCAAGTAATACTATCATCGTTTATGCAACTGTAGCTGGAAGTGTGTCTGTTTCTGCTTTATTTATGGCGGGTTATTTACCTGGTATTTTATGGGGCGTTGCGGTAATGATTATTGCCGGATTTATGGCTAAAAAAAGAGGTTATATTGCAAAAGAGAAAGTGACTTGCAAAGACAGTGTGAAGATTGCTTTGGCAGCTATTCCAAGCTTATCGTTAGTCATTATTGTTATTGGGGGAATACTTGCAGGAGTGTTTACTGCAACAGAAGCATCTGCGATTGCTGTTGTCTATTCATTAATATTGAGTTTGTGTTACAGAACGCTTTCTTTGAAGATGCTACCGCAAATTTTTTTACAAACAGCTAAAATGTCTGCAATTGTTATTTTTATGTTGGCAACCTCTTCTGTAATGTCTTGGGTAATGGCATTTACTCAGATTCCGAATATGATTGCCTCCGGATTATTATCTATTACAGATAATCCAATATTAATTTTATTAATTATAAATTTAATTCTTTTATTGGTAGGAACCTTTATGGATCCCACACCGGCGGTATTAATTTTTACACCGATTTTTTTACCTATTTGTATGTCTTTGGGGATGAGTCCTGTACAATTCGGTATTTTATTAGTATTTAATTTATCATTAGGAACAATTACCCCACCGGTAGGGCCAATTCTATTTACAGGTTGTAAAGTAGGAAATGTTGAAATTGAACGGGTTATAAAAACATTATTGCCGTTTTTCTTTGCGATTTTTATGGTATTAATGTTAGTAACATATCTTCCTTCAATTTCAATGTCTATTCCTGAATTAATGGGATTAGTAAAATAAATTCCTAACTATTTTTTAGGATCAATGCGATATGCTAGAACAGATATTTAACTTACCACAATTTTTAGGTGTACTTGCTTTTATTTTAGGTGTGCTAAGTTTTTATCAACGTAATGATAAAAAATTGAAGATTGTGATGCTGGTGCAGAATCTGACCTATATGTCGCATTTTATTTTATTAGGGGCGTCAGTTTCAGCGTTAAGTTCGTTGTTGTCGGCGTGCCGTACAGCAACATCGATTTATGTTTCTTCAAAATATGTTGCACTTTTCTTTGTTATTATAGGGATTATTTTCGGTTATGTAGTAGCGGACTCCTTGTGGCAGTTTTTCCCGATTTTTGGTACAACCATTGGTACAATTTCTCTCTTTTTATTAAAAGGTATTCCAATGCGTCTGTTGATGCTAGTGGGGTCAGGCTGTTGGCTGACAAATAATATTTTAGTAGGTTCATTTGGCGGAATTTTATTGGAATCTACCGTTATTGTGATGAATGCTATTACCATTTTACGATTAGTGTTACAAAATAGAGAGCAACGGCAATATACAATGAAATAGTCAGAATAATAGGAAATTTTTCTCTTTTTCTGCAGGTATTTTATGATCAGGCTTGAGAAATCAAGATAAAGTGAGTATAATCCACGACCTTTAATATAGTTAGTAGCGGGTCGGGTTTTAATACCTGACGAGGTAGCTAACAAATCTAAACCAATTAGAATGTTGGTAATCCGAGCCGTTGAGCTTAAGCTTTAGTTAATTATTGGAGAATTACAAATGTCCAGAGTCTGTCAAGTAACAGGCAAACGTCCGGCAGTTGGTAATAACCGTTCACACGCAATGAACGCAACTCGTCGTCGTTTTTTACCGAATCTACATACCCATCGTTTTTGGGTTGAAAGTGAAAACCGTTTCGTAACTTTACGCTTAACAGCGAAAGGTATGCGTATTATTGATAAAAAAGGCATCGATGCAGTTTTAGCTGATCTTCGTGCTAAAGGCGAAAAAATCTAAGGAGCTGAACAATGGCAGCAAAAGGTGCACGTGAGAAAATCAGACTAGTTTCAACTGCTGAAACAGGTCATTTCTATACTACAACTAAAAATAAACGTAATATGCCGGAAAAAATGGAAATCAAAAAATTTGATCCAGTTGTTCGTAAGCATGTTATTTATAAAGAAGCGAAAATTAAATAATCGTTTTTTTGTAAGTCAAAATTTTTAATTCTAACTGCACCCAACGGTTTTTACTGATGGGTGCAGTTTTTTATATTCTTTAATGGAAGAAGTTATAGTATTTCCTGAATTGAGCCTGAAAAAGATTGAGAGTATTCTGAGCAGAAAGATAAACAAGTAAGGAAAAACAATGAAGCAGAAGCAAGTAGAACGACCATTATCGGGGTTTTTATTGGCATTGACGACAGCGATCTGTTGGGGATCTCTGCCGCTTGCATTGCAACGTGTTTTAACTGTTTTAGATAGTTACACCATAGTATGGTTACGTTTTTTAGTAGCGATGCTTGGGCTAGCGATTATCTTGCTGGTGACAGGAAAAATGCCGAAGTTTCGCATTGCGTTTAATCAACGTTTTCGTTGGATCACAATTATTGGTACTTTGGGGTTAGCGATAAACTTTATTTTATTCAACACGTCATTGGAATATATTAATCCTTCGGTTTCACAGGTGCTTGGGCAAGTGTCGCCATTTATTATGATGCTTGCCGGTGTGTTGATTTTTAAAGAAAAATTAAGTTGGAATCAGAAAGTTGGCGCAATACTTTTATTTATTGGACTACTGACATTTTTTAATGCACGTTTAGTTGAATTGTTCACCAGTTTGACCACTTATACTATGGGGGTGATTATCTGTGTTTCTGCGGCAATTATTTGGGTATCTTATGCGATTGCACAAAAATTATTGTTACGCCGTTTTAATTCTCAGCAGATTTTATTTATTTTTTATATCGGCGCCTCATTAATTTTTACACCGTTAAGTCATCCGGCTAAATTAGAAAATTTGACTTGGCCGATAGCATTATGTTTAGTCTATTGCTGTTTAAATACATTAATTGCTTATGGTGCTTATGCCGAAGCCTTAAACCGTTGGGAAGTGTCCAAAGTGAGTTCAATTCTTACTTTAACGCCATTGTTTACCATTGTGTTTGTTGAAACTTTCCACCGAATCTATCCGGATATTGTGCCGGCTTCTGAATTAAATACTTTGGCGTATATCGGTGCTTTTATCGTTGTATTAGGTGCACTATGTTCAGCATTAGGACATAAATTATTGAAAAAACGTCCTGTGACGTAATAGGAGATTAAAACAAGATGAAATTTATTGATGAAGCCTTAATTCGTGTTGAAGCTGGTGATGGTGGCAATGGTTGTGTCAGTTTTCGCCGAGAGAAATATATTCCGAAAGGTGGGCCTGATGGTGGTGATGGTGGCGATGGTGGTGATGTTTACCTAATTGCTGATGAAAATTTAAATACATTGGTAGATTATCGTTTTGAAAAACGGTTTGCGGCAGGACGAGGCGAGAACGGGCGCAGTTCTAACTGCACCGGACATCGTGGTAATGATATCACGTTACGTGTACCAGTTGGTACGCGTGCGGTTGATAACGATACCAAAGAGGTCATTGGTGACTTAACTGAACATAATATGAAATTATTGGTAGCAAAAGGCGGTTATCACGGTTTGGGGAATACTCGTTTTAAATCATCGGTAAATCGTGCGCCTCGCCAAAAAACTAATGGTACGCCGGGTGAAAAACGAGATTTGCAGTTAGAGTTAATGTTGCTTGCTGATGTTGGAATGTTGGGGTTGCCTAATGCTGGTAAATCAACTTTTATCCGTGCGGTGTCAGCAGCAAAGCCGAAAGTGGCGGATTACCCTTTTACCACATTGGTGCCGAGTTTAGGTGTGGTGAAAGTGGATGCAAACCGTAGTTTCGTTATTGCGGATATCCCAGGATTGATCGAAGGGGCGTCAGAAGGAGCCGGTTTAGGAACTCGTTTCTTAAAACACCTTGAACGTTGTCGAGTGTTGATCCATTTGGTGGATATTCTGCCAATTGATGAGAGTGATCCAGCGGATAATATTGCGATTATCGAAACCGAATTGTTCCAATACAGCGAAAAATTAGCGGATAAGCCACGTTGGCTGGTTTTCAATAAAATGGATACCTTGAGCGATGAGGAAGCGCAACAGCGTGCGGCAGAAATTGCTGAACGTATCGGTTGGGACAGTGATTATTATCTTATTTCCGCTGCAACAGGGCGCAATGTACCGGATTTGGTCAGAGAGGTGATGGACTTTATTGAAGCCAATCCGCGCGAAAAAGTGGTTGTTGCCGAGAATGAAGAAGTGAAATTCAAATGGGAGGACTATCACCAGCAACAGTTGGCAGATGTTGAAGAAGGTGACGACGACTGGGATGATGATTGGTCAGAAGAAGACGAAGAGGGTGTGGAGATTATTTATAAACCATAAACTTTGTCTAAAATACAAATAGAAAGAGGATAGTACGTTTTATACTATCCTTTTTGTTTATTCACGGATTGCAGTGACTTTTCCACAATTTGTTTTTGGTAAAAACAGTAATGCCGATAAGGCAAAAGCTGCCATTGTCCAGAATGCGAAAGTCGGGTTGTAGCTGTAAATAACGCCGGATAATGCGGTCAACAGTGCGACAGCGATACAGTTGCTGATACCGTTATATAACGCCTGTAACTTAGCGATATGTGAATCGGGTTGAGCAGAAATATAGCGAACAGTGGCAAAGTGGCTGACAGCGTAAGTTAATGCGTGAAATAGTTGTAACAAGGTCAACAATGCTAAATTTCCTAATACTGGAAATGCCATCCAGCGGATAGCAGCAGCAATGATGCTTAGCGTAAATAATGTAGTAATATTCCAATGTTTAAATAATTTGGAAGCAAAAAAGAACAAAATCACTTCCGCTACCACAGAAATTCCCCACAATAGGCTAGTGGTTTTCAGATCGATACCCTGTGAAACCCAATAGATGGTACTGTAAGCATAGTAAGCACCGTGTGAGCCTTGAATTAATGAAATGGCGATCAATAAACGGAGAGTATTCGTTTCGGATAATAATTGACGATAACTTATACTTTTCGCTTGGGTTGCTTGCAGATTAGAAATTGGAAGTGTCGCGGGGATTGGCAGTTGGTATAAAATATAGACGATTAATAAACTCAAGATGACCCAAATAATAGAAGAATCGCCAAGATAACTAATTAATGCACCAAAAACTACTACTCCAATCACGAACCCTAATGAACCGATTAAACGTACTCTGCCATAATCTAAGCCGATTTGTCGATTCCAAATACCAGCAAGACTATCCTGCAATGGCATTCCAGCACCGTTGAATAGACTAAACAGAGCAAATAGCACAAAAATTAATAAAAAAGAGTGCCAATACCATGAGCTGATGGCAATCATTAAAATAACTAAAGCAGAGGAAAATGCCAGATTGCGTAACATTGCCGGTAGATAAGCGGTATCTTTAATTTTGCCGGAAAAGAAAATACCGCCCAAGAAACGGAATATGTAGGCAGAAGCTAGCAAAAGAGCAATATTTTCATCACTGTAAGATTGTGATTGTAACCACACTGGAATAAGTGGCACAAACACACCATAGGCACAGAAATAGCCAAAATAATTGAGAATGAGCCAATAATTTGATTTCAGTTTAATCAAAATAATTTCTCCATCTCTTCCGCACGTGCCACTGCCGCTTGCATTGCTTGTGCAATCGTCTGTTCTAGCTGATGTTGTTGGAACACATTAATCGCCGCCGCAGTCGTGCCGCCCTTAGAAGTGACTTGTTGACGTAAGATCTCTAAGGACAAATCTGGATTTTTAATTACCATTTGTGCTGCACCCAACGCGGTTTGTTGCACTAATAAACGTGATTGCTGTTCATCCAATCCCATTGCCATCGCAGTTTTTTGCATCGCTTCCATAAAGAGGAAAAAATAAGCTGGGCTACTGCCGGAAGTTGCAATAATAGTATTAATGCTGGATTCTGTTTCCACCCAGCAACTTTGACCAATCGCATTGAAAAGTTCTGTGGCATATTTTTTAAATTCCAAATTAACATTCGGATTGGCATATAAACCGGACATTCCTTCGCCGATCAAAGCAGGTGTGTTCGGCATAACACGTACAATTTGTTTGGCGGAGGGTAGATAACGCTGCAACGTGTCTACGCTGATGCCGGCAGCGATAGAAATCAGCCATTTATGTTGTAAATCATATTGTTGAAATACCTGGCAGGTTTGTTGCATATTTTGTGGTTTAACCGCCAACACAATCACTTCGGCAAATTCAATAGCGCTGGTGGATACCGCTGTGGTTAATATGCCTTTTTCTTCAAAGGCTTGACGTTTGTTTTCGTTATGATCGCAAATCATAATGTGATCTGCTTGATAGCCTTTTGCTAATAATCCCAATGCAATGGCACGTGCCATATTGCCGCCGCCGATAAAGGCGATCTTTTTCAGTTGCATAAGATTTTCTCCATAAATCACGGTACAATAGCGGCTATTGTACCCGACAGCTATGAAGATAACTATAAGGAAACAGCGATGTTTTGGTTTAAGAATATTTTAGTTTACCGTTTAACAAAAAAATTAGACTGGTCTACAGAAAACTTACAGCAGAGTTTAGCATTACAGCAATTTTTCCCTTGCGGCGCAGGTGATAGAACAAAATTAGGTTGGCAAGCACCTTTGATGGATAGTGAAATGTTCTATTTTGAAGTAAGTGGACAAATTCTATTGGTAGCACACAAAGAAGAGAAAATGTTGCCGAGTAATGTGGTTAAAGAAACACTGGAAAACCGAATTAAAGAGATTGAAGCGGCACAGCAACGTAAATTAAAAAAGACAGAGAAACAATCCTTAAAAGATGATGTGATTGCCACGTTATTACCGCGAGCATTTAGCCGTCATCAGCGTACCGCCTTGTGGGTTGATACACAAAACGATTTAATTTATGTTGATGCAGCCTCAAGCAAGAGAGCTGAAGATGTGTTGGCATTATTGCGTAAGTCGCTTGGCTCGTTACCTGTAGTACCATTATCGTTTGCTGAACCGTTATTTATGACAATGACGAACTGGTTATTGACCGATAGCCTGCCTGAATGGCTTTCTTGCTTGGAAGAGGCGGAATTTAAAGATTTGGATACAGGTTCAACGCTACGTTGTAAAAATCAAGACCTCTATGAACAAGATATTCAGGGACACCTTTCTGCCGGTAAGGTTGTAACTAAATTGGCATTGGAATGGGAAGATCATTTTAGTTTTATTTTTAATGAGGATACTTCCTTAAAACGAATAAAATTTGCTGATGTGGTTAAAGAGAAGAATGATGACATTTTAAAAGAGGATGTTGCCCAACGATTTGATGCTGATTTTGTCTTAATGACGGGTGAGTTATCACTGTTTATGCAAAAAATGCTGGAATTATTAGGTGAGAAAAAATTGGGAGAATAAGATTTCCTGAGAAAATAACAATGCGTCTGTTTTAAAATCACGCTATAATAGCACACTTTGTAATACCTCGTTTTGTGTGCGGCTAACAAAAATATTTTTGTTTAGTGGTGTTTTCATTTCTTAATTTTTAGGAAAATATTTTTGCTAGTCGCAAACGGGTCATTACAAATGTCATTAACTTAACATTATTTATAAGAGGATAAAATTGTGACTCCATTTGTGAAACAATTTAAATACGGGCAACATACCGTAACATTAGAAACGGGAGCGATGGCACGCCAAGCGACCGCAGCGGTAATGGCAAGTATGGATGATACTTGTGTATTTGTCACCGTTGTAGCAAAAAAAGATGTGAAAGAGGGACAAGATTTCTTTCCATTAACTGTTAATTATCAAGAACGTAGTTATGCTGCTGGTCGTATTCCGGGTGGTTTTTTTAAACGTGAAGGGCGTCCTTCAGAAGGTGAAACCTTAATTGCACGCTTAATTGATCGTCCGATTCGTCCATTATTTCCGGAAGGTTTTTTAAATGAAATTCAGATTATTGCGACTGTTATGTCTGTTAATCCTCAAATTAGTCCGGATTTAGTCGCAATGATTGGTGCATCTGCGGCACTTTCTTTATCTGGTGTGCCGTTTAATGGTCCAATTGGTGCGGCACGAGTCGGTTTTATTAATGATCAGTTCGTACTTAACCCAACAATATCAGAACAAAAACAGAGTCGTTTGGATTTAGTGGTTGCCGGTACGGATAAAGCAGTATTAATGGTTGAATCTGAAGCGGATATTCTTACCGAAGAACAGATGTTGGCAGCGGTGGTTTTCGGTCATCAACAACAACAGGTTGTGATTGAAGCGATCAAAGAGTTTACGGCAGAAGCTGGTAAACCTCGTTGGGATTGGCAGGCTCCAGCTAAAAATGAAGCTTTAATCAATCGTATTAAAGAACTCTCTGAAGCTCGTTTAGGTGAGGCTTATCGTATTACTGAAAAACAGGCACGTTATGAACAGATTGATGCGATCAAAGCCGATGTGTGTGCTACTGTGTTAGCTGAAAATAGCGAAGATGATAGCATTACCGAAGGTAAAATCATTGATATTATTCACGAATTAGAAAGTGGTGTTGTTCGCAGCCGTATTTTAGCAGGTGAGCCGCGTATTGATGGACGTACCGTTGATACTGTTCGCGCATTGGATATTTGTACTGGCGTTCTGCCTCGTACCCACGGCTCCGCTATTTTCACTCGTGGTGAAACGCAATCTTTAGCGGTGACTACATTAGGTACGGAACGTGATGCTCAAATTATTGATGAATTGACTGGTGAAAGAACCGATCATTTCTTGTTCCACTATAATTTCCCGCCATACTCTGTTGGTGAAACAGGTTTGATTGGCTCACCAAAACGCCGTGAAATAGGTCACGGACGCTTAGCCAAACGTGGCGTTGCTGCAGTAATGCCGACTTTAGAAGAGTTCCCTTATGTGGTGCGTGTGGTGTCTGAAATCACAGAATCAAACGGTTCTTCTTCAATGGCATCTGTTTGTGGTGCATCTTTGTCATTAATGGATGCCGGTGTGCCGATTAAAGCAGCGGTTGCCGGTATTGCAATGGGCTTAGTGAAAGAAGATGATAAATTTGTCGTGTTATCCGATATTCTTGGCGATGAAGATCACCTTGGTGATATGGACTTCAAAGTTGCAGGTACTCGTGCAGGGGTAACCGCATTGCAAATGGATATTAAAATTGAAGGGATCACGCCTGAAATTATGCAGATTGCGCTTAACCAAGCAAAAAGTGCAAGAATGCACATTCTTAATGTAATGGAACAAGCGATTCAAACACCGCGTGCTGATATTTCTGATTTCGCACCTCGTATTCATACAATGAAGATTGATCCGAAGAAAATTAAAGATGTTATCGGAAAAGGTGGCGCGGTGATCCGTAGTTTGACTGAAGAAACAGGCACTTCTATTGATATTGATGATGATGGTACCGTGAAAATTGCCGCAACCGATAACAATGCGGCGAAAGAGGTAATGTCTAGAATCGAAGAGATTGTCGCTGAAGTGGAAGTGAATAAAATCTACCAAGGCAAAGTGACTCGTATCGTTGATTTTGGTGCATTTGTTGCGGTGTTGGGCAACAAAGAAGGGTTGGTTCATATCTCACAAATTTCTGATGAGCGTGTAGAGAAAGTCAGTGATTATCTACAAGTTGGTCAGGAAGTGGTAGTTAAAGTGGTTGAAATTGATCGTCAAGGGCGTATTCGTTTGACAATGAAAGACCTTCAACCTAAAACAGTTAATGAGCCTGAAACGACAAATGAAAACAGCGCAATTGAAGATCATTCAATAGACGCGTAAGATATAAGCAATGACGAATAACACCGTGGTTTTGCCACGGTGTTTTTGCCGCAAGTGTTGGGCTTAGTGCTAGTTAAGGCAGTATTATGTGTCGATTGCAGAGAAGAGTTTGTTCATTTTTCTATTTTCCGTTTTTTTCATTATGCTTTTTGTTGATGGGGTGTTCTACTTCACCATTACGTGTTTTAGGAACGGATTCTCAATTAATATTTTCCGATACCAAACCGCAGGAACATATTGATCAGGAAGTAGTTATTGCTAAACTCAGTCAAGTGCTGCAATTAGAAAAAATGAATCGAGAAGATCG
Organism: Gallibacterium genomosp. 1; assembly: GCF_001678575.1. Taxonomy (NCBI): domain Bacteria; kingdom Pseudomonadati; phylum Pseudomonadota; class Gammaproteobacteria; order Pasteurellales; family Pasteurellaceae; genus Gallibacterium; species Gallibacterium genomosp. 1. Next base: position 49,344 of record NZ_JTJP01000009.1, on the reverse strand, counting down.
TGCTGCATTTTATTTTGAACGCGGTGTTTTATACGATAGTCTTGGTCTTTGGACATTGGCTAGATTTGATTTTTCTCAAGCGATTCAGCTCAAACCAACAATAGTGGATGCTTATAATTATTTAGGGATTTATGCCCTAGTTGAGGGGGATTACGATGCTGCGATTGATTATTTCAATGCCGTGCTGACATTTGATCCTCATTACAGTTATGCTTTCTTTAATCGTGGGTTAAGTTACTATTACTCTAACCGTTTTGCACGAGCGGAAGATGATTTAATTAAATTTTATCAAGAAGATACGACAAACCCTTATCGCGTACTTTGGTTATATTTCAATGAATTGAAACAGAACCCTGATTTGGCGTTTTCTCGTTTGAAACAGCGTGCAAATAAACTTTCCAATCAATATTGGGGAACGAATATTGTACAGTATTATTTAACGCAGATTTCTTTATCCGAATTACAACAACGGATGAAGCAGTATGCAGGCAAATCTTCCTCACAATATTCAGAAGTTTTAACGGAAACCTATTTTTACTTGGCAAAACAGCAATTAATGCAAAATCATCAACAGGATGCGATTACGCTATTTAAATTAGCAATGGTGAATCAAGTTTATAGCTTTGTAGAATATCGTTTTTCATTGTTAGAACTTTTGCGTTTAAGTGAAACTAAAGCCCCAGCACAAAGCAAGCCATAATATTATTAAAACAAAAATTTATACTTTGGTATTTACATGACAGAACAAATAATGACTTTTGCAGATTTAGGTCTGCCGGAAAACCTTTTATCTGCAATTTCAGACCTAGGTTTTATTAATCCTTCACCTATCCAGCAAGCGTGTATTCCGCATTTATTGAATGGTGAAGATGTGTTGGGCATGGCGCAAACCGGTAGTGGGAAAACAGCCGCGTTTGCATTGCCGTTATTAAGCAAAATCGATCTTGATAAAAAATATCCGCAACTTTTAGTGATGGCACCGACAAGAGAATTGGCTATCCAAGTGGCAGATGCGTGCGAACAATTTGCGAAAAATTTAAAAGGTATCAATATTGTTACCGTTTATGGCGGTCAACGTTATGATATTCAATTACGCGCATTAAAACAGGGTGCGCAAGTGGTTGTCGGCACACCGGGACGAATTTTGGATCATATTCGTCGCAAAACATTGGATTTAAGTGCCTTGAAAGCCATTGTGCTTGATGAAGCCGATGAAATGTTACGAATGGGCTTTATTGAAGACGTTGAAACCGTGATGGCGGAATTGCCGGAATCGCACCAGACAGCCCTATTTTCAGCAACAATGCCGGAACCGATTCGCCGGATCACACGCCGTTTTATGCGTGAACCGCAAGAGATCAAAATTCAATCTACACAACAGACCGCACCGGATATCACACAATCTTATTGGTTTGTGAATGGTTTCAAAAAAAGTGAAGCGTTAGTGCGTTTCCTTGAAGTGGAAGAGTTTGATGCTGCAATTGTTTTTACTCGCACTAAAACCGGCACCACCGAAGTGACAGATCTGCTTGAACGTAACGGTTTTCGTTGTGCGGCACTAAATGGTGATATGACACAACAGCTGCGTGAACAAACATTGGATAAATTAAGAAACGGTCGTTTGGATATTGTGGTGGCAACGGATGTGGCAGCACGTGGTATTGATATTGATCGCATCAGTTTAGTGGTGAATTATGATATTCCGCTTGATCCTGAATCTTATGTGCATCGTATTGGGCGTACCGGACGCGCCGGACGTGCCGGACGTGCGCTGTTGTTCGTTGAAGCGAGAGAGAAACGGTTGTTACGCAACATTGAGCGTTTGATGAAGAAAACGGTTGATGAGGTGCAGATCCCGAATCACGAGCAGTTACAACAAGTTAGACGTGATAAATTCCGTCAGCGGATTACAGCACAGTTGGAACATCACGATCTCGATCAATATCGCAGTCTATTGGAAGATATATTTGCGGCGGATCAATCACAGGAAGATATTGCCGCGGCAATGATGATGTTATTGCAAGGTAAACAGAAATTAATCCTGCCGCCAGATCCGGAAATTAAACCGGCACGTCGTGAGAACAGACGAGATCGTGCTGATCGGGAGCGTAGAGAAAATCCACGTTCGGCAGAGCGTCGTGGGGTAAGAAATGAATTGCCGATGGATCTTTATCGTATTGAAGTCGGTCGTGCCGATGGCGTAGAAGTTGGTCATATTGTCGGTGCGATTGCGAATGAGGGCAATATCAGCAGTCGTTATATCGGTCATATTAAATTGTATGATCATTATGCAACAGTGGAGTTACCGGTAGAAATGCCGAAACCTTTGTTGCAACATTTCCAACGTACTTATGTTGTTGGCAAACCAATGAAAATGTCTTTATTGGAAATGGCGAAAAATAGCGATGAAGGCAAACATTCGCCACGTAAAAAAGGGCGTGAGGGAGAATCTTTTACCAAGAGATCGCATTCCGGTAAAGAACGGAAATTTAAAGAAAATCGCAAAAAATTTGCGCGTCATTAATGAAGAATGGGCTTGTATTGCAAGCCCTATTTTTAGGCTGAGGAGCGAAAAATGTCCAGTTTAAATAATATCAACGGGTTGGCAGCCAAATTGAATAATTATTGCGTCATTGAGATCAATGGTGTAGACAGCCAAACTTTTTTACAGGGGCAATTAACTTGTGATGTCGTCAATATGAGCGCAAACAGCTCGACCTTAGCGGCGCATTGTGATCCGAAAGGTAAGGTGATCTCTTTATTCCGATTAATAAAATTTTCCGCAGAGCAATTTTGGTTTGTATTTGACAACAGTTTGTTGCCGCTGGCATTACAGCAGTTAAAAAAATATGCGGTTTTTTCTAAAGTTACTTTTGTTGAGAAAAATTTGCACATTGCCGCTTTTAGTGAAGATTGTCTGCCGAATGATTTAATCACTGATGTAGAAGTTACTACAACAGCAGATAAAACATTAGTACGTGTTAATGCAGAGAATGATTTTTACCTGTTATTCAGTGAGAGCGAGCAGGCACAGGCGGAACAGGCAGAACAGTGGAAATGGCTGAATATTGTTAATGGTGAGCCGTTATTTACCGCTACGGCACAAGGGGAATTTATTCCGCAAGCATTAAATTTACAACATTTGGAACAGGCAATTTCGTTCACTAAAGGTTGTTATATCGGTCAAGAAACCATTGCACGTGCTAAGTATCGTGGTGCAAATAAGTTGGCGATGTTTACCTTGGTGGCGGATGAGATTGAGGCGGTTGAAATCGGTTCCAGCGTGCAAATGGCGTTGGAAAACGGTTGGCGAAAAACAGGTACAATCATTAATTTCGCCCATTATCAACAGCAAACGTGGCTACAAGTGGTGTTGAATAAAGATTTGCCACTGGAAACGCCGTTCCGTTTAAAAGAAGATGGCGCGGTTTACCAGCTACTGGAAAATAGATTTGAAGAACAGTAAAAATTAAAGGCAGCTCAAATGAGCTGCCTTTTGCTTATTCGATATTTTGCACCTGCTCACGCATCTGTTCAATTAACACTTTCAACGTGACCGCAGCGTTGGTGATTTCGGTATTAATTGACTTGGATGCCAACGTGTTGGATTCTCGATTCAGCTCCTGCATCATAAAATCTAAACGGCGACCGACAACACCACCTTTGTTGATAATGTTGTTGGTTTCTTTGATGTGCATTTCCAAACGATCCAACTCTTCAGCAACGTCAATACGTTGTGCCAGCAAAATCATCTCCTGTTCCAAGCGGCTCGGTTCAAGCTGTAATTGCACCTCTTCAAAACGTTGTAATAAGCGTTCACGCTGCCATTGCAGCACTTCCGGCATTTTATTACGAACGAATGTCACTTCAGTGGCAATTGCTTGTAAACGAGTGCTAATCGCTTGCGCCAACTTTTCCCCTTCTCGTGCACGCATTGCAATAAAATCATCCAATAATGCATTGAAACTAGCAAGCAGCTCCTGACTAAGTTCATCGACATCAACGCCGGCATCTTCCACTACCCCCGGATAACGCAGAATATCAATCGGATTAATTTGACCATCATTTAATTCAGTTTTAATCCAATACAAAGCTTCCATTACTTGGCGAGCGAACGTTTGATTAAGGTTTAATCCGGATTTTGCCTGATTTAATTCAATGCGCAAACTGCATTCGATTTTACCGCGTGATAAGCGTTGTCTTAATGTTTCTCGCAGTGTATTTTCTAACGCTCTGAACTGCTCGGGTAAACGAAAAAAAGTTTCCAGATAACGTTGATTAACAGAACGAATTTCCCAAACTGCACAGCCCCATTCTGCTTGGATTTCGTGGCGTGCAAATGCTGTCATACTATAAATCATTCATTACTTCTCTTATGGTGAAACTATAAAATCATCTTAACCAAATGATCTGCTTTAATCCGCTCAAAACGGCGCAAGATTTTTTGTACCGGTGCCGGATAATCGCTTGGTTTATCCAATTGTTGATAGCTATTAAGAATGGTGGTGTAAGTGCGTATTTCCGCCAATTCGGTGCAGGTTTGAGCGGTCAGTTTGTGATCCAAATCTTGAATCAGTAAACCGTTTTCCGCATCCAAACGCCAAGCACGCGGATTTAAATTATTACCGGTAAGCAAAATGTAATTGTCATCAACCCAAACGCCTTTAAGGTGATAACTGTTTTTACCGTCTTTCCATAGGCGGATAGTCAGCTGCTTATTATCAATAAATTCGGCAAACTTCCGTGCAAATTGGCGTAAGTTTTTCTCATAAAGATAAGGCAATGCCCCTGCCATTTTGAACGGTTCAGATGGCGGAATGTAGAAATCATTCGCAGTTTTGTCACCCACGATGATTTCAATTTTTTTGCCTTCGTGCAGCAAAGTGTGGATGCGTTGTTGTAATGAACGCGGAAAGTTGAAATAAGGTGTGCAAATCGTTAATTTTTGCTGAGTTACTACAAATAAAGCTTCAATCACTTTATTCAACAGATTGTTTTTACCCAGTCCGAACAGTGGTGTAACGGTTAATCTGCCGTCTTCAAGATGTTGTTTGGTACGACAATGATATTTACCGGTTAAAATCAAATTTCTACGGAAAGAACGAATCGCAGGGCGTAACTCTTTGGTTGGTTTTCGCGCTTGATCAAGGCGATTTACCGCACAAATATCATTTAAATTTTGTTGGATAAATTCAACCAGACAGTCGGCTAATTGTGGATTGGTAATTTTTTGATAACGGTCGTAGCGATAACGATCCAGTTGATGCAAGTAGACATTGTTAATGCTTGCACCGCTATAAAGCACGGTATCGTCAAAGATAAAACCTTTAATGTGCAACACGCCGAAAATCTCGCGAGTGTTGATCGGCACACCATAAACAATGACATCATCAAAACCGTATTTCTGACGCATTGCCGCATACCAATCGGCATTGCTGCTTTGTTGATCTTCACCGATGCGTCCACGTTGCGCACGATGCCAATCGACAAAAATTTTAATATCTAACTGCGGGTGGTTCTGTTTTGCTTGATAAACGGCATCAAGAATCTCTTGCCCCGCCTCATCTTTTTCCCAATAAAGTGCGGTAATGTAAATGCGTTTTTTAGCCTGGCTGATAAGTTCCAGTATTTGCTGTTTAAATGCTTTGGAAGATAGGATAATTTCAACCTGTTGCGCTTCCAGTGTATACGCAGGCAAACGAGCTAATCTTCTTTTCGCACGATCTAATCTTGATAGTAACATAATATAATTATGGTTATGCGCTACCATTATGGCGTTGCGCTTTTCTATAAAATGCCTAAGTTTACAATTATTTGTTAAGACTTCTCAACTGTTTCAGTTATAATGGGCGAAATTTTCCTATTATCCAACCTGAAAATAATCCAATGAATAAAAAACCAGTTTTTCAAGAAAATAAATTCCGTTTTTCTGAAAACAATCGCCGTCAGGATCGCACCGAACGTGATCAGAAAGGCAAATCACGTTTTTCAGATAAACCACGTTTCGGCGATAAAAAACAGGATCGTTTCAATGATGACAAACGATCAGGTTTTTTGAATCAAAATAAATTCCGTCAACCACGCGAACCACGTTCTATTTGGGGAGATAAACAGCAGATTACCGCACATAAAGCAGGTACGCTTGGCGAGGGGAGTGTAACGGTAACCATTAAATCCAATGCACCACAACAAAAAATGAAAAAGAAAGGGGCATTATCACCGCGAGCCCCAGAAAATATCCGCCAAAATCGTGCCGAAGAGGTGAAAGTTTATGGCGAAGCGGCGTGTTTTGCTTTATTTGAACATCGTCCGCAAGATATTGTGCGTTTATGGGTCACGCAGGAATTAACGAAAAAAGCCGGTGAAATGATGAGCTATTTAGCAGAAAATAAAAAGGCTTATCACGTGGTGAAAGGGGACGAATTACAGCTTGTCAGTGGTACAGAACATCATGGTGGCATCTGTTTATTAGTGAAAAAACGTCCACCATTAATGCTAAAAAGTTATTTAGAAACGCCTAGAAAACGAGATTGTCTTGTCGTGTTGGATGGCATCGGCAATGCAGCGAATATTGGTGGAGTATTGAAAACACTCGCATTTTATGGTGTGAAAAATGTAGTAACGGATAAGATTGATGCAGTACAAAGCTCGGCAGCGATGCGTGTTGCTGAAGGTGGTATTGAATATTTGCGTTTATTTGAAGTTGCCCATTCGGCATTAGCGTTAGATCTGTTAAAGCAGGAAGGTTATCAACTGATACGTGCCAGTTTATCCAAACAGGCAATAGCACTAAACAAATTGGAGTTACAGGACAAAGTGGCAATTGTGTTGTCGGAAAATACGATTAAAGATCTCGATCCTGATGTGACTAATGTGGCGTTATCGATAACTAATCCACTTTCAACTGGGCTAAATGTGGCAGTTACTGCAGGTGTTTTGTTGTCTAAATGGTATTTCTAGATTATTGATAAAATACCAAGTGAGTTTTTGTTATAAAATCCGCACCTACATAGTTAATATCAAGAATAATTTTTAAGGTGCGGATTCGTTTTTCTTTTTAGTCAAACTCCAACTCAACTTGCTCTTCGCCGATAAAAGCGGTTAAATCGGAAATGAGATCATCGTGTGGTGTAATACGCCATTCGATACCTAAAGTGAGCATTGCACGACCTTTCGGACTGTCATAATAGATATGAACCGGGATTGTGCCTTGTGCATAAGGGGTTAGGATCTGTTTAAAGCGTTCGATAAAGTCGTTATTTAACTGCTTTTGTTTAATCGCAATCGCTAAACTTTTTACTACACGTTGACGAATCTCTTCTAGTGTATTGAGTTCTCTGGCTATCATTCGGATACCGCCGGTGAAATCGTCAGGAATAACTGATCCGCTAACGATAACAATATGATCTTTTTGGATTTTTTCTTCAAATTGCTCTAAAGCATCAGAGAATAGAGTAATATCCATTCTTGCCGAGCGATCATCTAGAGTTAGAATTCCTAAACGATTACCTCGTTTAGTAACCAGTGATCGGAAATTAACTACTAACCCTGATACGGTGCAGCTTTCGCCACGACGAGTGACACTCACTTCTGATAAACGATTGCCATAGTGTGATAACTCTTTCACATAACGGCTGATTGGATGGCTACTTAAATATAATCCCAATGTTTCTTGTTCACCATCTAACACCATTTTTTCTGTCCATTTAGGGGCATTGGCGTAAGCTTGTTCTACTTGGTTCGGTGAACTTGCCAATACACCGAACATATCTGTTTGTCCTAATGCTTCATCTTTGGCGTGCTGATCGGAGGCTTTGAGGGCATCTTCTAAATTTAGTGCAATTGCAGCACGGTGTGGCCCAAGTTTATCTAATGCGCCAGCTTTAATCAGATTATCAAAGGTGCGCCGATTAATTTTGCGTAAGTCCACTCTAGCACATAGATCAAACAGATCACGAAATAGTCCACCCGATGTTCTAGCTTCAATAATATTTTCAACGGGAGCTTCTCCCACACCTTTAATTGCGCCTAAGCCATAAACGATTTCTCCCTTTTCATTCACACTGAAACCGTATTTTCCGGTATTAATATCGGGGGGAACAACTTTTAAACCCATTCGCAAACTTTCATCGTAGAAATTGACGATCTTTTCCACTTTATACATTTCTGATGTCATTACTGCCGCCATAAATTCAGCAGGAAAGTGAGCTTTTAGCCAAAGTGTCTGGTAGGAAACCAGTGCATATGCGGCAGAATGTGATTTGTTGAAACCGTAACCGGCGAATTTTTCCACCAAATCGAAAATTTTCATTGCTAATTCACCGTCAACACCGTTTTTAATTGCTCCCTCTTTGAAAACAGAACGTTGTTTTGCCATCTCTTCCGGTTTCTTTTTTCCCATTGCTCGGCGTAATAAATCCGCACCACCTAAGGTATAACCAGCAAGCACCTGTGCAATTTGCATTACCTGTTCTTGGTATAAAATAATGCCGTAAGTTGGTTCTAAAATTGGTTTAAGGGATTCGTGCTGATATTCAGCATCTGGATAGGAGATTTCTTCTTCCCCGTGTTTACGGCGAATAAAGTTATCCACCATTCCGGATTGTAATGGTCCCGGACGAAATAGTGCCACTAATGCGATAATATCTTCAAAACAGTCAGGTTTTAAACGACGGATTAAATCTTTCATTCCGCGCGATTCCAGTTGGAATACCGCAGTTGTTTGCGCATCTAGTAGCAATTTAAAGGATTTTTCATCATCCAATGGAATATGGTGAATATTGATTTCCGGTTTACCCTCACGGCGCATACGTTCATTAATCATATCAACCGCCCATTGGATAATAGTGAGCGTGCGTAAGCCTAAAAAGTCGAATTTGACCAAGCCGGCATATTCAACATCACTTTTATCAAAATGAGTAACAGGATGTTTACCTTCGGAATCACAGTAAATTGGCGAAAAGTCGGTAATTTTGCTTGGTGATATAACCACACCACCGGCGTGTTTCCCTGCATTTCGGGTAACTCCCTCTAATTTACGCCCCATATCGATCAGTGCTTTAACCTCTTCATCGCTGTTGTAAACCTCGACTAATTTAGGTTCGGCATCAAATGCTTTTTGTAAAGTCATACCGGGATCAGGGGGAATCAGTTTTGCAATGCGATCAACAAAACCATATGGATGACCAAGCACTCGTCCAACATCTCGAATTACTGCTTTTGCTGCCATAGTACCGAAAGTGATAATTTGCGATACAGCATCCCGTCCATACATTTGTGCCACGTGTTCAATTACGCGGTCGCGACCATCCATACAGAAATCGACATCAAAATCCGGCATTGAAACACGTTCTGGATTTAAGAAACGTTCAAAAAGCAGATCAAATTGCAGCGGATCAAGATCGGTAATTCTAAGGGAATAAGCCACTAAAGAACCGGCACCGGAACCTCGTCCCGGTCCAACCGGAATATTGTTATCTTTTGACCACTGGATAAATTCCATCACGATTAGGAAGTAACCGGGGAATCCCATTTGGTTGATTACTTTTAGTTCCGTTTCCAAGCGTTCATCATATTTTGCACGTTTTTGTTGTCGTTCCTGTTCATCAGGGAAAAGAACAGCTAAACGTTGCTCTAAACCGGTTTTTGCCTGTTGAATTAGGTATTCCTCAGTGCTTAATTTTCCGGTCGGGAATTGAGGTAGAAAATATTGACCTAAGCGAATGGTAACATTGCAACGTTGTGCAATGTAAACACTGTTTTCGAGCGCCTGTGGGAGATCGGCAAATAATTCGCACATCTCCTGTTCACTACGGAAATATTGTTGTGGACTATATTTTTTCGGGCGGTTAGGATCATCTAGCGTATAGCCATCGTGAATAGCGACACGGATTTCGTGAGCTTCAAAATCATCCTCCGTAAGAAACATTACATCATTAGTCGCAACTAGTGGAATTTGGTGTTGCTCCGCTAAGTCGACCGCCTGTTGCAGATAATGTTCTTCATCATTACGACCAGTGCGGCTGATAGAAAGATAAAAATGATCTGAAAAATGACGTTGATAAAAAGCTAGGCAGTTCTCCGCAGAATTTTGATTTCCTCTCACGAGAAACTTACCAACATCACCGTCTTTGCCACCGGAAAGGATAATAACACCTTCAGCGTGTTCAATCAGCCATTCTTTGTCTATCATTGGATACTCACGATAACCGCGCTGATAAGCACGGGAAAGCAATAAAGTGATATTTTGATAGCCGACATTGTTTTTGGCGAGCAGTGTTAGAGAGAACGGTTCATCCGGAAGCTCTTCGCTATTGACTAAAACATCCGCACCAACAATTGGTTTAATGCCTTTACCTAAGGTTGCACCATAAAATTTCACTAAACCACAGAAGTTAGTAAAATCGGTTAATGCCATTGCCACCATTTGTTGCTTTGCACATTCATCAACCAATGTTTTTATTTTGGTTAGCCCATCAATCATTGAGAAATCGCTATGAATGCGCAAATGAACAAATTTCGGTGATGACATAATTTTTCCTAAAGATGATTCTACATTAGAAAGGTGCGAATTCACGCACCTTTCTGCATAAATTAATGAGAAATATTATAGATTAAAAAAGAGCTTTTCACGTTTCCATTTATCAACGGTAAAGGTTTTGATGGTTAATGCGTGAATAGCATTGCTGGCAAGATGCTCCATTAATGGTGCGTAAATCATTTGTTGTTGTTTAACACGTGATAAATCAGCAAACTTATCGCTAACTGCAATCACATCATAATGGGCATTTTCACCACGCACATAAACTTCATCTAAATTAAGTGTTTGTTTTAATAATTGTTCAATTTCTTTTGGATCCATAAATGTTCTCTAATTATTGATTAAATTAAATATTGGTGTAACCATTGATCTAATGAAAATAACGCTGCCAGATTTTTGCATTGTTCCGGTAGATTAATTAATCGCACTTTTTCAGCCGGATTCAATAGCAATAATTCAGTCAGTAAAGCAAAACCGGCGGAATCAATATGGATGATTTGTTGTAAATCCCAGGTTATCTGTTGACAGCTTTGCAAATTAGCATTCTCTTTCAAGCTGAACTGCTGACGTTGTCGCCATAGTTGTGGCACAGTTTCACGATTTAATATGCCGTTTAAGGTAACAATAGCCTGTTGTTCAACCTGCTCCAGTTGCCAGATTAAATTATCATCGCTCATCCAAAATCCCTTAATGGCTGAAATTTTATTTTTTATCTAAAGTTATCGGCATACTTGCTGATTTTGCGATCTGAGCAGTGAGTGCTTCAATACCCTGTTTGCGTAGTACACTACTCCACTCATTTTTCTTAGTTTCAACCATACTCACGCCTTCAACCGCCATATCGTAAGCTTGCCATTGATTAATTTTACTGTTTTTACGCCATTTGAAATCCAATTTAATTGGAGCAGCACCGTTATTTTGTTCAACGGTAACACGAATATTGACAATATTTTTACCGTCAACAGGTTTTTCAGGTTCTATGGTAACTTTTTGTCCATTATAAAAAGTTAAAACTTGAGCATAAGCTTGTTCTATGTAGTTGCCAAAAGTCGTGAAAAATTGCTCACGTTGTTCCGATGTTGTAGTTTTAAAGCTTGAATTGCCTAAAACTAATGAACCGGCATATTTAACGTGAATATAAGGCATTAAATCTTGTTTGACAATAGTACGTAAATAGTTTGGATTTTGCTTAATTTTGTTCTGATTTTGTGTAATATCAGCAAAGAGTTTATCAGATGCTTGATGCATTAGTTGATAAGGATTTTGTTCGGCATTGGCAAGACAACTGACCAACATTAAAGTGGTGGTGATTAATGACCAAGCCATTTTTTTGAGATAGCGTTGTAACATATTTGTTCTCCTTTAAGATAATTTATTCTTTATTTGTTTCGCTTGATTCTGTGGCGGAATCATTGGATTTTTTATCACCATAGATAAATTGCCCGATTAAATCTTCCAGCACCATTGCTGATTTGGTATCAACAATTTTGCTACCGTCTTTCAACATCGGGGTTTCTCCATCATCAAAACCGATATTTAAAGCAATATATTGTTCACCCAATAAACCGGCGGTTTTGATCGATAATGAACTGTTATCCGGAATTTGATTATATTGTCGCTCAATCACTAGCGTTACTTTTGGTAAATAGGTGGTTGGATCCAATTCAATTTTATTGACGCGACCGACAACTACACCACCAATTTTCACCGGCGCTCTTACTTTCAGACCGCCTATATTATCAAAAGTTGCCTCTACACGGTATGTTTGTGATTCACTAAAATTTTGAATATTGGCCACTTTCAAACCTAGGAAAACTAAGGCGGCAATGCCTAATAATAAAAAAAGCCCAACCCAAAATTCATATTTCATTGTGTTTTTCATAAATTGTCCTTTTTGATTAACTTCCGCCGAACATTAATGCAGTTAAAATAAAATCTAATGCCAATACCACTAATGAAGACTGTACTACAGTTTTGGTCGTAGCTTGGCTGATACCTTCTGAAGTTGGTAAAGCATTGTAGCCGTTAAATAATGCGATCCAAACTACGCTGAGTGCAAAACATAAACTTTTAATGATGCCATTACCGATGTCTTTGCCCCAAACAACAGCGCTTTGCATTACCGACCAGAAACTACCGCTGTCAACACCTTTCCAGTCAACGCCGACTAAAGAGCCACCCCATATGCCCACAGCAGTAAAGATTAAGGCAAGTAATGGCATTGCAATCATTCCCGCCCAAAAACGAGGAGCAATAACACGCCTTAAAGGATTGACTGCCATCATTTCTAGTCCGGAAAGTTGTTCTGTTGCTTTCATTAAACCGATTTCCGCCGTCAATGCAGAGCCGGCTCGACCAGCGAAAAGCAATGCTGTTACCACTGGCCCAAGTTCACGTAACAGTGATAAGGCAACGAGTTGCCCTAAGCTGGTTTCAGCAGAAAAATCGACCAAAATAACATAACCCTGTAAACCAAGTACCATCCCGATAAAAAGGCCGGAAAGCACAATAATCAGCAAGGATTGTACGCCTAACACATATAACTGTTTGACAACTAAAGGAAAATTTTTTCTAAACTGAGGGACACCGATTAATGCACCATAAAGCATTAAGGCAGATTTCCCCAACGTGCGCAACCAATGAACGCCACGTTTTCCCATCCACTCAATAATTGTGATTTTCACTGAAATAATTCCTCTTCATAGTTTTGTGCCGGATAGTGGAATTTCACTGGACCATCTGCTTGTCCAGATAAAAATTGAACCACACGTGGATCTTGGCTCTGCCGTAGTTGTTGAGGCATACCTTCCGCAATAATTTTTTGTTCCGCCACGATATAAGCATAATCGGCGATACTTAAAACTTCTGTGACATCGTGCGAAATAACAATAGAAGTTAGATTCAAGGTTTGATTTAATTTTTTGATTAAATCAACAATCACCCCCATACTGATTGGATCCTGCCCGGTGAAAGGTTCATCATACATAATTAAATCTGGATCTAACGCAATTGCACGAGCTAGTGCGGCACGACGAGCCATTCCGCCCGATAACTCATTCGGCATCAAATTTGCTGCGCCGCGCAAACCGACAGTTTCTAATTTCATTAACACCATTTTGCGAATAATGCTTTCCGGCAGTTTGGTATGTTCACGAATAGGAAAAGCTACATTTTCAAAGGTGGTCATATCAGTAAATAATGCACTTGATTGGAATAACATTCCCATCCGTTCCCGAACTTTATAAAGTGCTTTGTCGGATAAATTACAAATATCTTGTCCGTCGAACAGAATTTGACCTTGCTCCGGAATTAATTGACCGCCGATGAGTTTCAATAAAGTCGTTTTACCAATTCCGGAAGGCCCCATAATAGCGGTGATTTTGCCCTGCTCGATTTTTAGGTTTAGACCGTTATAAATCGTTCTTTCACCGCGTTTGAAAATGAGATCTTTCACTTCGATAAGAATATCTTGCATTTATTTTGTGCCTTATGTTCTTGATCGTAAAGTTGCTATTTTAACAGAAGAAAGTGTTTTGTTGAAAAATAACTCATTAATAACGATTTTATGCTATTATTTTGCGGCTAAAAATTTTACTGAAAAAGGTATTTTGTTTATGTCCATTCGTTGGAATATTTTACTTGCGGTGATCGTATTTGCTTTATTGGCGTGGCTTTATTCGCTACAGCATAATAATGTGCCAACCCTAGTGAAAGATGATTCCGCACCAGAATATATCGCCAAACAGATGACAACAACAGTATTCGGTCCGACAGGATCAATCCAATATCAGGCACAATCAAGTAATGTCGATTATTTTAATAATGATAAGACCGTATTCAGTCAGCCGATTCTGTATGTTTATGATGAAAATCAGATAAAAACTTGGCGTTTACAGGCGGATACCGCCACATTGACGGATAAGGATAAATTGACTTTGCGGGGCAATGTGAAATTGCAAAGTTTAGTTGAAACTTCAAAGTTGCAGACGATTGATGCAGAGCGGGCGTTTGTCAATTTAACGACACAGGATATAACATCTGATACAATGGTGACCTTGACCGGGCTGAATTTTACCAGTCAAGGAAAAGCATTGGATGGCAATTTGAGAAAAGAATCCGCAACATTAAAAGAACAGGTTAAAACATATTATGAAATCCAAAAAAATTAATTTTGCTTTTGCGTTACTCGCTTTATTTGTCAGCTATTCGGCAAATGCGTTGACCGGTGATTCCGAACAGCCGATTAACATCGAGTCGGATAATCAATCGTTAGATTTAACCAATAATGTTGTGACTTTCAATACCAATGTGGTGATTACGCAAGGCAGTGTCAAAATTAATGCCGATAAAGTGGTGATTACACGCCCGAACGAGAAAGAGAAAGCCGATAATAAAAAAGAGACGGTGGATGCTTACGGTAAACCGGTGAAATTCCAACAGAAATTGGATAACGGCAAAATGGTTTACGGCAATGCAGACAAAGTCCATTATGATTTAGGCAAAGAGTTTTTAACGCTTATCGATAATGCGCAGTTGAAGCAGGAAGACAGCCGTATTAATGGCGATATCATCACTTATGATGTGAAAAAACAACAGTTGAAAGCGAATGGTAACGGTAATTCTCGTGTGAAAACCATTTTGATTCCAAACCAATTAAAATCAAATTAGAGCATATTTATGTCAGTTTTATCTGCTGAACAGTTAAGTAAAAGTTATAAAGGTCGTCCGGTGGTTAATGGTGTCAGTTTAACGATTAATTCCGGTGAAATTGTTGGATTGCTTGGGCCGAACGGTGCCGGTAAAACAACAACTTTTTATATGGTGGTGGGGTTGATTAGTCACGATCAAGGTAAGATCACTATTGATAATCAGGATATTAGTCGCCTGCCGATGCATCAGCGTGCCAAACAAGGGATCGGGTATTTGCCACAAGAAGCTTCGATTTTTCGTCGTTTATCCGTGTATGATAATTTGATGGCAGTGCTGGAAATTCGTAAGGATTTAAGTAAAGAACAGCGAGTCGAGGAATTGGAACGTTTGTTGGAAGAGTTTCATATTACCCATATTAAAGACAGTATTGGGCAATCGTTATCCGGTGGTGAACGTCGTCGAGTTGAGATTGCACGTGCATTAGCGGCAAATCCAAAATTTATTTTGTTGGATGAACCTTTTGCTGGTGTTGACCCTATTTCTGTATTGGATATTAAAAATATTATCAAAGGGTTGCGTGATCGTGGTTTGGGTGTGTTGATTACTGATCATAATGTGCGTGAAACATTGGATGTTTGTGAGCGTGCTTATATTGTGAGTGCAGGAACAATGATAGCGGATGGTACTCCGCAACAAGTGTTGGCGGATGAGCACGTGAAACATGTTTATCTCGGTGAACATTTTAAACTGTAACAAGTATTTGAAATATGAAAATCACTGATTTTTTACAACCGCAAAATATTCGTACTGGCTTGCTTTGTTCAAGTAAAAAACGGGCGTTTGAGTTAATTTGCAATTTAGTTTCACCACAAACAGAAGAGAATGAAATCACCTGTTTTGAAGCATTGTTTAATCGAGAAAAAATGGGTAATACCGGCATCAATAACGGAATTGCTATTCCACACGCAAAGTTAGCAGTTGGTGATAAACCGGTGGCGGTCTTTTTGCAGTTGGATACACCAATAAAATACGAATCAGCCGATCATCGAGATGTTGATTTAATCTTCGCTATTCTGATTCCGGAAACCTGTTGTTCAAGCTGTTCGGCATTATTGCCTTATTTAGCGGAATGTTTTTCAGATAAGAATCTGTGTAAGCAATTACGTTTGGCAAAAAATCCTGAAGAAGTATGGTCTATTTTTGTTGCTTTTGATCATTCGGAACATCAGGATAATCAGGCGGAATAGGTGGAAGAAACCAAGGAAAGTGAGCAAACTAGATAAATAGCTTTTCGTTGAGTGTGGGGGATCGATTTATGGAACTTGTGATTATTAGCGGTCGTTCTGGGGCAGGAAAATCCGTTGCATTAAAAGCTCTTGAGGATATTGGTTATTATTGTATCGATAATTTGCCGTTGTTTCTTCTTCCTCAATTAATTGAAAAGTTAGGTAGTGGGCAACAGACAGTTGCGATTAGTGTTGATATTCGTAATATTCCGCTTGATTCACAAAAACTAGAATCAATTTTGGAACAACTGCCTCATTCTTGTAATACGAAAATTATCTATCTTGATGCGGATCGTAACAGTTTAATTCGTCGTTATAGTGATACTCGTCGTTTACATCCGTTGTCTAAAGAAAATCTATCGCTAGAAGGTTCGATTGATTTGGAAAAAGAGCGACTTGAACCATTGTTCCAACACGCTAATTTTATTATTGATACTACCAACCTTTCCACTCACCAGTTGGCGGAAAAATTACGGGAATTTGTACGTGGTAATGCCGACAAAGAGTTACAAATTATTATTAAATCTTTTGGTTTTAAATATGGCATTCCACAGGATGCGGATTATATTTTTGATGTTCGATTTTTACCGAATCCGCATTGGGAACCGAAATTGCGCCCTTTAACTGGTTTGGATCAACCGATAATCAATTTTCTACGTCAATATGATGTGGTACGTGAATTTATTTATTCTACCTGTAATTATATTGAAACTTGGTTGCCTTTATTAGAACAGAATAACCGTAGTTATTTGACGATTTGTATTGGTTGTACTGGTGGTAAACATCGTTCTGTTTATATTGCACAACAATTAGCAGAATACTTTAAAGCGAAAGGAAAAAATATTAAAATTCAACACAACTCCTTGATTCGTCAAGAACATAAAAACAATACGAATTAACTCCTCAAATTTGCGAATGTGTAGCTCAGCTGGATAGAGCAATCCCCTCCTAAGGGATAGGTCGGCGGTTCGAACCCGCCCACGTTCGCCATTTTTATTAGTTTATCCAATTAAATCAAATAATTATGCCTAATGAAGATCAGAAATTTATGCAATATGCACTAGCGTTGGCTGATAAAGCAGCAATGATGGGAGAAATTCCTGTCGGAGCAGTGTTAGTGGATGATCAAGGAAATATTGTGGCGGAAGGATGGAATCAATCGATTACTTTATCCGACCCGACCGCCCACGCCGAGATTATTGCTTTACGCCAAGCAGGGCAGAAATTGCAGAATTATCGTCTATTGAATTTAACACTTTATGTAACGCTAGAGCCTTGCCCAATGTGTGCTGGAGCTATTTTACATAGCCGTATTAAACGCTTAGTGTTTGGTGCAAGCGACTATAAAACCGGTGCCATCGGTTCGCGTTTCCATCTATTTGAAGATTATAGAATGAATCATATTGTAGAAATTACTGCTGGAGTGTTGGAACAGGAGTGTAGTGCTAAAATTAGCCAATTTTTTCAAAAAAGACGGGCTGAACAGAAACAGATGAAACAAACTAAAGCCTATTTCATATAATAAATTATTATTAATATCCTTACTACTCATATGTGAATTATGATTTATAATATACAGCCTGAAATTTTAACTTTTCGTATGTGGGTTTGTTTATGTGTCAATTATTGGGAATGAATTGTAATACTCCGACCGATATCGTGTTCTCTTTTGAAGGATTCCGCCGTCGTGCCGGTATTACCGATTGCCATTCGGATGGCTTTGGAATTGCGTTTTTTGAAGGGAAAGGTGTGCGAGTTTTCCGTGATGATAAACCTTGCAGCTCTTCACCGATTGCTGATTGCGTGAAGCAGTATCATATCAAGTCACTTAATGTAATTGCACATATTCGTAAGGCGACACAGGGCAATGTAAATCTAGAGAATACGCATCCGTTTATGCGTGAAATTTGGGGTGAAAATTGGGTGTTTGCTCATAATGGTAATTTAACTACTTTGCCTGACTTATCAGATTGCCGCGCACAACCTATAGGTACTACCGATTCCGAAGCGGCGTTTTGCTATATGACTGAGTTTTTAAAACGCCGTTATTTACGTAAACCGAGTGAAGATGAAATTTTTGATGCTGTTTACGAAGTTAGTCAAGAGTTATCAAAGCTTGGTACATTTAATTTTATTTTATCCAATGGGCAGTTTATGATGGCGCATTGTTCAACATTTTTGCATTACCTAACACGTAAAGCACCGTTCGGTAAGGCATTCCGTGTTGATGATGACGGCTTTATTGATTTTAATGATTATGCTAAACCGGGAGATAAAGTCACAATAATCTCAACCCAACCACTTACAAAAAATGAACATTGGACCAAAATGAAACACGGCGGTTTTGTGATGTTCAAGGATGGAGAAAAAGTGAGAGAAATTGTTGGTGTCGAACAAGAAGTCAAGGATGATGGTACGCTTGGTAATATGAAAATTGCCTAAGCGTTGAATTTGTTCCCAACGAAATGTGAAAAGATGGCGTTATATACGCCATCTTTTTTATGCGGGAAAATATTAATAAGGATCTAACCCTAATACTTTGCGACCGTTTGTACTAGCGATGTCGACCATCTGTTCTAAATGAGGGAAGCGGCAACCGGCAGTTAAAAGGCTGAGTTCCTGCCACATATCGCCTTCGCATAACGGCACCATATAGTCACATATATTATCAGTACCAATTGCGACCGTGATTCCTTCAGGAATCATCTCGTCCGCTGGTGTTAATGCATTATGGAATGGCATTAAATCTTCTTTACGGTTGCTGTCAATCCACGCCATTGGGCAAGCGATAATCATCATTTTAGCCTGACGCATCTTTTCATACAGTTTATAACGATATTCACGAGAGTGAGCTCCGATAGAAATGCCGTGAATCGCCACAACACGCCCTTCCATTCCGTGTTCAATAGATTTATCACATAACTGTTCGGTTTCTTTCTCTTCTGGTGTGTTAAATTGGTCAACGTGTACGTGCAACATTTTTCCCAATGATTTAGCTTTATCCATCAAAATGTCCATTGCTTCTAAACCTTTGCCGTATTCCAATTCGTCTCGGTAAGGTAAGCCGCCGATAATATCAACCATTTCAGAACCTAGATCGAACCAATGTTTTGCTACCGGATCGATCACACCTTTCAGTGTTTGATTAGCGAATTTTAATTCAATGTCATTTTTATAGACTTCTCTTGCTTTGTGCGCTGCAATAATGGCGCGATCTTCACAGATAGGATCAATATCAACAAATGTACCGAAAGCGGTAACACCTTGTGAAATCATTAATTCAATTGCTTGACTGAAACGAGCGTAATAATCTTCAATGCTAGAATTGCGTTTCACTTCATCCACCAAATCCCATTTTTGTTGTAGGTTGCTGTTGTGATAAATGTGCATTTTTTCTGGGGTCATTGTGAATGCGCGGTCTGCGTGAGCATGAGAATTTACCCAACCGCCTTTTTTAATAATCTCATCACGCACATAGGCTTTAAAAGTACGAATATGGTTCATTGTGTTTGCTCCAGTGTTGATTAGTCGAAATTAGTGAAGCCCAAATTGCAAGCAAAAAAAAATCCTCAATAAATGAGGATTTTAAAAATAAGCAACAAACAACAATGGACTTAATTTTACCACTTGTTGGTAAGTTGAGTTTGCCTCGTTGTTTGGTTGATAAACTTGCATTTTGGGTTCCAGTCTATAAGCACTGGGGCGGCAGTATAAAGAGTATTCATTGAAAACTCAACTACTTTTAATTAATTATTTTTATGACAGAATTCCTTGTAAGAAAATTGCAAATATTATCAAAGGAATAACAATACCTAATAGTAATCGTAATAGCGTTGTCCAAATAGTATTTGTGGAGCAAATTTGCGATTTGATTTTATCCCAACGCCACCAAGCGACAAATAGTGTTAATAGAATTTCACCCAACGGCATCAATAGATTTTGTGTGGATTTATCCAATGCATCAAAAATATTGTAATTGAAGATTTTATATTCGCTCCAAGAACCTAAAGAGAGGGAAGCGCCAATACCAAGTAAGAAAAAGAGTACGAAAGATATTACACCAGCTTTAAGTCGGTGAAACTTAAATTCATCAATAAGAAAGCTGACTAAAACTTCAAGTAAAGAGATAGAAGAAGTTAATGCGGCTACTAATAACAAAGCAAAGAATAGTACAGCCAACAGATGTCCGAATGGCATACTAGCGAATACTGCCGGCATTGTGATAAAAGTTAAACCTGGGCCGGCACCTGGTTCAAAACCAAAAGCAAAAACTGCGGGCAGTACCATTAAACCGGAAAGAACGCAGGTCAATAATGTAAGCAGAATAACCCAAACGGATGAACTGACCA
The DNA here is from genome assembly GCF_001678575.1 of Gallibacterium genomosp. 1. Classification (NCBI taxonomy): domain Bacteria; kingdom Pseudomonadati; phylum Pseudomonadota; class Gammaproteobacteria; order Pasteurellales; family Pasteurellaceae; genus Gallibacterium; species Gallibacterium genomosp. 1. The sequence continues at coordinate 28,519 of NZ_JTJP01000009.1, read as the reverse complement.
ATTTTGCTTCTGGTCCAACATAAGAGCCGTAGGTAATCATAATACCGATTCCCAAAGACAAAGAGAAAAATGCTAAGCCAAGTGCTTCCAACCAAGTTCTACCATCAATTTTGCTGAAATCGGGTAGTAGGAAGAACTTAATGCCCTCTATTGCGCCAGGTAGTGAAACGGCACGACCGATTAATACCAACATTAAAATCAATAAGATTGGCATTAAATATTTTGAGATACGCTCAATTCCTTTTTCCACACCGGACACGACAGTAAATAATGTGAGGAAACCGAAAATAAAGTGGTAAATAAGTGGTTGCAAAGGATCTGTAATAAAAGAGGAAAATAGATTTCCGTTAATAACCGGATCGGTTGAACCTGCAATGTTACCAGTTACTGCTTTTACTAAATAAGCAACTGTCCAACCGCCGACAACACTATAGAAAGAGAGGATAAAAAAGGCAACCAATACTCCCATAATACCGATGATAGACCATTTATTATTGCCTAATTTTCGGAATGCACCTATCGGACCTAAGTGTGTGGCACGACCGATAGCCATTTCGGTAGCCATTAGAATTAACCCTAAAGTCAGACAGATAAAGAGATAAATTAATAAAAATGCACCTCCGCCTTGTGTGGCGGTAACATAAGGGAATTTCCACACCGCACCTAAGCCGATAGCGGAACCGGCAGATGCCAAAATAAAGCCAAGACGTGACCCCCATTGTGAACGAGCCATAAAATAATCCTCAAATGAAATAAAAGTTTGTATAAAAAGTAATGTCAATAAGTTGAACTGGAATAAGATTTAAACGGTTTATCAAAAAATCACGCTCCAACCTTGCGGCGGAGCGAGAATAGCGATAAAGTCCGTTATTATTGACAATTTTCGGCACATTATACCTGATCACATATTAATTAAAACCTAAATGAAAGACAGCACTTTAATCAATCTTTTTCTAGATGATATTTGGCTAAGTAAAAATCTATCACAGAATACTATCGCCAGTTATCGTTCGGATCTTAAATTTCTCAGTGAATGGTTGGAAAAACATCATTTAACTTTGCAACAGGTTCAATATCTTGATTTACAGGCATTTCTTGGTGAGAGATTGGAGAAAGGATATAAAGCAACAAGTTATTCTAGAATGTTGAGTTCAATGCGAAAATTATTCCAATATCTATATCAGGAAAAATATCGTGAAGACAACCCTTGTTCATTACTTTCTTCACCTAAATTACCGTCACGTTTACCAAAGTATTTAACTGAGAGCCAAGTTACAGACCTTTTAAATACACCGGCAACAGAAAATGCATTGGAATTACGGGATAAAGCAATGTTAGAGTTGTTATATGCTACAGGGTTACGAGTAACAGAACTGGTAACATTAACAGTTGACAACATCAATTTGCAACAGGGCGTTGTTCGGGTTATCGGTAAAGCCGATAAAGAACGATTAGTTCCGATGGGCGAAGAGGCTAATTATTGGATACAACAATTTATCCTTTATGGTAGAACAGAATTATTAGGCGGGCAGAGCAGTGATATTTTATTTCCAAGCCGACAGGGTAAATTGATGACACGACAGACATTTTGGTATCGTATTAAACATTATGCTAGTTTAGCAAATATTGATGCAGATAAATTATCGCCGCACGTTTTGCGGCACGCTTTTGCTACACATTTAGTTAATCACGGTGCTGATCTGCGTGTAGTACAGATGTTATTAGGGCATAGCGATCTTTCTACAACGCAAATTTATACACACGTTGCCAAAGAACGCTTAAAACAGTTACATAGCAAATTCCATCCTCGTGGATAAATGACAGGAAAAATTCAAGGTGCGATCAGCGCACCTTGAAACAGAGAGAATTATTTTACAAAACCTACAGCTTGGTAAACCTTATCCAAGGTTTCTTTTGCTTTTGCTCTTGCTTTTGCTGCACCTTCGTGCAAGATATTATTTAATAATGTTTCATCATTGCGGAAATGGTAATAACGTTCTTGTAATTGAGTTAACATTGCGCTTACTTCATCTGCAACTGCACCTTTTAGATGACCATACATTTTGCCTTCAAATTCAGCTTCCAATTCTGGAATGGACTTTTCAGTAATCGCAGAGAGGATACTTAACAAGTTGGACACACCCGGTTTATTTTCAGCATCAAATTTCACACGAGGTGGTTCTTCGGAGTCAGTAACTGCACGTTTGATTTTTTTTGCTACCGCTTTGGGATCTTCTAATAAACCGATCACATTGTTGCGATTATCATCCGATTTTGACATTTTTTTATTTGGATCAAGCAATGACATCACTCTTGCTCCAGCTTTCGGAATGAAAACTTCCGGAATAGTGAAAATATCACCATAAAGTGCATTGAAACGTTGGGCAATATCACGAGTGATTTCAAGATGTTGTTTTTGATCATCGCCGACCGGCACTTGTTTGGCTTGATATAACAAAATATCTGCCGCCATCAAAACTGGATAAGTAAACAAGCCAACGCTGACATTGCCTTCATAACGTGCGGATTTATCTTTAAATTGTGTCATACGCCCCATTTCACCGAAATAGGTGTAACAGTTTAACACCCAAGCTAATTGAGTATGTTCGGGTACGTGAGATTGTACGAAAATTGTGCTTTTATTCGGATCAATACCGCAAGCCAAATAAAGTGCCAAAACATCTAAAGTGGCTTTATGTAAAGCTACAGGGTCTTGGCGAACAGTAATAGCGTGCAAATCTACCACACAGAATAAACATTCATAATCATCCTGCATTTTAACCCATTGGCGTAAAGCACCGAGATAGTTACCAATCGTCAATTCACCGGAAGGCTGAACGCCGCTAAATACAATAGGTTTACTCATTTTCTTTCCTTCATTCTATTCAACAATAGTTAAAATTTGTGCAAAATCACTAAACACCCAATCAGGATGAGAATTAGCAATCGGAATATTATAGTTGTAACCGTAAGTTAAGCCGACCACTGAACAGCCGGCGGCACGAGCAGCTAAAATGTCATTTTTAGAATCACCGACAAATAATAATTCTTTAGGCAAAATCCCGAATTTACCACATAGATAAAATAATGGTGCAGGGTGAGGCTTAATTGCTGGTAATGATTGACCGCCCAATGTTTCGGAGAACAGATGCTCAATACCGAATGCTTTCAACACCGGAATGACGTGTTGGGTCGGTTTGTTGGTGACTACCGCTAGAATAAACCCTTTCTGTTTTAATTGTTCTAAAGTCTGTTTTACATTTGGAAATAACTGACTTTTATTACAAATATTTTCACCGTAATAGTAGTTAAAACGGGATTTAATCTGCATTAACTGCTCAGTATTCGGAGAAAAATTTGCCCATTCCAATGCATGTGCTAATAAAATATCTGCGCCATTACCAATCCAAGTTAACACTAACTCTTCATTGGGTGTTGGTAAATTTAATTCCTTTAATGTATTGCTAACGGCTAAAGCGAGATCCGGTAAACTGTTAACCAATGTTCCATCTAGATCAAAACCGATAGCTTTAAATTGACTCATAGCTTTTCCTTATTATTTATGGGCGTGAGCAAGTTGCTCACGCATTGCTTGAATAACCTGTTGATAATCAGGCTGACCGAAAATTGCCGATCCGGCAACAAACATATCCGCACCGGCACGAGCAATTTCAGCGATATTATCCACTTTAACACCACCATCTACTTCTAAACGAATATCTCGGTTGCTTGAAGTAATGCGTTGACGGGCTTGACGCAATTTATCTAATGCGTGTGGAATAAAAGATTGTCCGCCGAACCCAGGATTAACTGACATAATTAAAATAATGTCAAGTTTATCCATAACGTGATCTAAATAATGTAACGGTGTGGCTGGATTAAAAACTAACCCTGCTTGACAGCCGAGATCTTTGATTAATTGTAATGAGCGATCGATATGTTCACTTGCTTCAGGATGAAATGTGATTGAAGTAGCTCCGGCTTTGGCAAAATCGGGAATTAAACGATCAACCGGCTTCACCATTAAATGCACATCAATAGGAGCGGTAATGCCGTCATCACGTAAAGCCTGACAAACGGCAGGTCCAAACGTTAAATTCGGCACATAATGATTGTCCATTACATCAAAATGGATGACATCAGCTCCAGCAGCCAACACTTTCTTCACATCATTGCCGAGATGCGCAAGATTGGCGGATAAAATAGATGGTGCAATAAGATAAGGTTTCATAGTCAGCTCCCAATATTCAACGCAATAAATGCAATTAGTGTACTACTTAATCAGTATTTTTAATAGCGGAAGTTTCTAATTGGTACTATTGAAATAATATGGCAGATACAAAAAAGCACGGCATTTGCCGTGCTGATGTTGATTAACTCAAGAGGAGGGAGGGTTATTCAACGGTGAGTTTTTTGCCGTCAAAGCTTAACTCTTGAACGGAAGTTAATGCTTTACCGCCATCAGTTTCACCACCGATGAGTAATACTTTGTTACTGTAAGATACGCTGACGCCATAGCCTGCACCTGCCGGTAAATTGCCGACCACTTTCCATTTGCCTTTATCCAAACTGTAGACTGCGGTTTGATAGGCTTTTTTCAAACCTTGATGAGCAAAGAGTTTGCCTTCTTTGAATTGTTTGGTTGCACCTGGGAAGTTAGCACCGCCGGTGACTAAAAGGTGACCGTTACTATAACCGGCATATGCACCTGCTAAACCGTCTTGTGCTGTGCCTTTTTGCGGTTCAGGTAAGTTAGGTAAATTTTTCCAATCAACAGTGCCGTGTTTATTGAATTTACCTTGCTCTGTTTCTGCTGTTCTTAAGCCCGGTTTGATTTCACCGTTAATTACAGTGAGTACATCGCCGTTTACGGTAACCGCCGCACCGGCACGTCCTGAAAATGGAAGCTGTCCTTCATTACGCCATTTATTGGTTGATGGTTGATAGCTGAAGAATGTGGTATTGAAGAAGTAATCTTGTGGACGTTGATTGAAATAGGCTGCCATTACCGCATCTTTCTTCGCCTGATCATCACCGGCTGCGGTGTAATCTTGGAAGTAACCGTTAAAGATAGAAAGATTTGAACCGCCAATCACATAAACTTTATCACCATAATTTACACCGGTTGCACCAACTAAACCAAGCGGTGAGCGAGTTGGTAATTTGCTCCAAGTGTTGTCTTGCGGATTGTAGCTATAGGCATCATTAACAAGCTGTAATTCACCTTTTTCATTTTTTTGTAAGCCGCCGAAAACATAGAGTTTGCCGTCAACGGCGCTGACCACAGGTTGTGAACGATCACCACCAGGGAATGTAGCAATCTCTTTCCAACCTGCTTTCGAGTCTTTTAAATTAAGGGCATAAAATTTATCTGCACCTGAACCTAACCCGACATAAACAGTGTCACCGATTAATGCACCGCCGCCGCTTTTAATACCGACAGGGAGATCAGGGTATTGTCCGGCTTGTGCTGCAAAAGCAGATAATGAAAGACCGGCAATGATCATTGAATGAAGAACGGTTTTTTGTAATTTCATCATATTTCTCCTAAATGGTTGAATTTGACAGAGGAGTAACCTCTTCCAAATCAGGACAATTCATAGAGCAATACTTTATGTGGTTGTTCTGTGAATTGAAACATAGTATTACCCTCTGAGTTTGTGAATAGACCATTCTAAAGACGACACTGAATGGGTTAAAAGATAGACTAATGATAAAACTACTCCATTATATTTGTAAATATGGAGGATACCTTTAATTTTCAGAAGTTTGGACGAGATCACAAAAATAATAAAATGCAGCGTTGTTTTCGCTGCATTTTGTCTAAATTTTAAGCTTTAATAGTGTTTAATTATGCTTTTTTCTTGGTAGGGCGTTGCCAACCTTGGATATGTTTTTGTGGAACACGTGTAATCACCAACTCATTTTCGGAAATATCTTTGGTGATGGTGGAACCGGCGCCGATAGTTGCACCATCTGCGACAGAAACCGGTGCAACCAACTGCACATCGGAACCGACAAAAACATTATCACCGATCGTGGTTTGGAATTTATTGGCACCGTCATAGTTGCAAGTGATGACACCGGCGCCAAGGTTGCAATCTTTACCGATCACGGCATCACCGACATAGGTTAAATGGTTCACTTTGGAGCCAACACCGACAGTCGCTTTTTTAATTTCCACAAAGTTACCGACGTGAACGTTGTCTGCCAATACCGCACCCGGACGTAATCGGGAGAATGGCCCGACCTGAGCACCTTTTCCGATCACAGCGTCTTCAAAAACGGAATAAGGTTTGATTTCCACATCATCTGCGACTTCAACATTTTTTAGCACGCAACCGGCACCGATTTTGACACGATCGCCGAGTTTAACGTTGCCTTCGATAATGACATTAATATCAATTTCGACATCTTTGCCGTGAATCAACTCGCCACGAAGATCAAAACGGTTCGGATCTGCCAACATCACGCCTTCCAATAAAAGATGTTCCGCATTTTTTTGTTGGTAATAACGTTCCAAGCGGGCTAATTGTAGACGATTGTTGACACCTTCCACTTCCATTGGATCTTGCGGATGAACAGAAACCACTTTGCAACCGTCGTGGTGCGCCATAGCGATAATATCGGTGATGTAATACTCTTTTTGTGCGTTATTATTGGTTAATTGTGATAACCATTTTTTCAGATTTTTGCCGTCACAAGCGAGCAGACCGGTGTTAATTTCTTGAATTTTTAGCTGTTCAGCGGAGGCATCTTTCTGCTCAACAATGCCGATAATATTGCCGTCCGCCTGATTATTTTCTCGCAAAATACGTCCGTAACCGGTCGGATCGTCCAGTTTAACGGTTAAGAGTGCAATGCCGTTTTCCGGTTTTGCAGCAATTAATTGTTGGATAGTTTCTGCACTGATCAAAGGACCATCACCAAATAACATTACAATGGTTTCGTTATCATTAAAATAAGGTGCTGCCTGTTGCATTGCGTGACCGGTGCCGAGTTGTTGTGCCTGCAATACCCAATTTACTTTTTCGTTGGCAAGACGTTGTTGCAGCAATTCTGCACCGTGTCCATAGACTAAATGGATCTGATTGGCTCCAAGTTTGGATACGGTATCAATCACGTGTTTAACCATCGGTTTACCGGCGATAGGGTGCAACACCTTAGGCAAATCAGAGTACATACGAGTGCCTTTACCGGCTGCTAAAATCACGACACTAAATGGAAGAGATGACATAAATTCTCCTTACTGTTCAGAATTATTTTGTTGCGCCATACGCAATGCGGTAGGAACTCGACGTTTACCGATATTTTTACTATCACGATGACGTAATTTTACTTTTTTCTTGCTGGTTTGTTCTTTGGCTTGTTGCCGTTTTTGTTTTAAATGTGCTTTCTTTTTCTTGATGACTTTTTTGATCTCATTTACTTTCGGTGCTTTTGTACGAGGCGCAAGATCGTCAATCACTCTAGCCTTCAGAATTTCGCCGGTGTAACGGCAAATTTTACCAAGCAAGGGATAATCGTGCGCTTCAACAAAAGAGATCGCACAACCTTTTTTACCCGCTCTGGCGGTACGTCCGATACGGTGTAGATAAACATCGGCGTTATAAGGTAGATCAAAATTGAAAACGTGTGATATATCATCAATATCAATACCACGAGCAGCCACATTGGTTGCGACCAAAATTGTTACTACGCCATCACGCAATTTCTCAATTGCATTATTGCGTTGTGTTTGTGCCATTTCACCTTCTAAATAGGTGCTACGGATGCCTCGTTTACGCAAAATCTCAGCCAGTTCACGCACTTCTTCACGATGGCGTACGAATACAATACCTCTGCTTACTTTTTCGTCAACAATGACACGAGCCAACAATTTGATTTTGTGTTCTTTGCTGTCGGCGTGGTAATACCATTGTTGAATCTTTTTACGTTCACGGCGGCTCGGTTCTGCATTCACCTCAACCGGATTATCCAATAAACGTTGTGCAAAATTGTTTAACTCTTCGCCTTCAAGTGTGGCGGAGAAGAGCATTGTCTGCTTGCGCCAACGGGTTTCAGCGGCAATACGTTCAGCATCCTGACCGAAGCCCATTTGCAACATTCGATCTGCTTCATCAAAAATTAAGATTTCTACCGCACGACAATCGAAATTTTCTTCCTGAATGTACTGGAGCAAACGTCCGGGCGTAGCTATGACCATATCTTGATTTTTATTGAAAATTTCGCCGTGATTTTGATAAGCGACACCTCCGGTAATGGTGGCGATATTTAAAGAGGTGAATTGTGCTAATTGTCGTGCCTGTTCAGCAACCTGCATTGCTAATTCTCTGGTTGGTGTCAGCACTAAAACTCGTGGCGCACCCGGTTTACGGCGAGGAAAATCTAATAGATGTTGAATTGCCGGTAATAAAAAAGCGATGGTTTTTCCGGTACCAGTTGGTGAAGAACCTAAAACGTCGTGTCCATCCATTGCCGCAGGAATTGCATCAATTTGGATGGCAGTCGGACGATTTAAGCCTTTTTGGGCTAATGCCTTGAGTAATTGCGGATCAAGATCAAATTCGTCAAAATTAGGAATGGTCATAAAAATTCTCGAAAATAAAAAATCAGCCTCGAATTATAGCGAAATTTTATTAAAATATCGCTATTCAATCCTGATCCGAACGATTTTAACAATGGCAAAATCAGACTGTTTTCAGTTTAAGCAATTTAAAATTTATCACGACCGCAGTGCAATGAAAGTAGGTACAGACGGGGTTCTGCTTGGTGCGTGGGCGGATATTGTCGGTGCAAAACGGATATTAGATTTAGGTTGTGGCACTGGATTAATTGCTTTGATGTTGGCACAAAGAAGTGCATCGGATTGTAAAATTGTTGGTGTTGAAATTGAAGAAAATGCTTATTGTCAGGCGCTTGATAATGTAGCGATTTCACCGTGGTCGGCGCGCGTTACGATTTATCATCAATCGATGCAGCAATTTTGTCGGCAAAGCTCGCAGCGTTTTGATCTTATTGTGGCAAATCCGCCCTATTTTGAAAGTGCCAGCCAGTGTCGGGATCAATCCAGAGAAACCGCGCGTTATGTTGGCGATTTATCCCATTTGGATTGGCTACTCGCTGCCGAAAATTGTTTAAGTGTAAAGGGCAAAATCCAATTTGTGTTGCCGTTTCAAGCAGGTATCTGTTTGCAACAGCAATTGTCGGCAACTTCCTCAAAACTGTGTTGTACGGAGGTTTGTCACGTCATTACCAAAGAGGGAAAAATGCCGCAGAGAATGTTATTAACCTTTGCTTTTTTAGCCAACAAAACATCACCGAAACAGAGCGAATTAACCATTTATGATCAGCAACATTGCTACCATTCGGATGTCATTCCAATGTTTAAACCTTTCTATTTGAAGTTATAAAGAACAGTTTTGTCTGTTAATCAATAGTTTCTTTAGTGATTATCCGCCATATCATTATCATTTAGAACTATTTTCTGTTTAATGTCACAGTTTCAGGACGCAGTGGATGAAGATCCTTGCCGAGAGGAGTATGATCAAACAGTAGACAATGCAACGGAATGGTTAAGGATTGTGCTATGAAAAAAAGTCTTATTTTTTTACTCCTCATTATTATCGGAATAAGCGGTTATTATCTTTTCCAACAACACCAACGACAAGCCGTGAATGAAAGCGAAATTAGGCTGTACGGCAATGTTGATATTCGCGATGTCAACCTTGGTTTTAAAGTTGCCGGTAAAGTTGAACAGCTATTGGTTGATGAGGGGGATCAGGTAAAAGCCGGTGATTTGTTGGCGACATTAGAACAGAAAACCTTTCAGGATGAACTTATTTTAGCTAAAGCTAAATTGGCGGATGCGGAAGCAGCGTTGGTGCAAGCGGAAAAACTTTATCAACGTGTACAGGGATTAATCAAGAAAAATGCGGTGTCCGATGCGGACTATGATGATGTGGTAGCATCTCGTGATCGAGCTTTGGCACAAGTGGATATTTCCAAATCATTGGTTTCGATTGCTGAAACGCGTTTGGCGGATACCAAATTGATTGCGCCGAGTGACGGCGTGGTGTTAACCCGAGTGCGAGAAAAAGGCAGCGTGGTGAATGCCGGCTTACCGATCTATTCCATTTCATTACAAAAACCGGTGTGGGTGCGTGCTTATGTGGATGAACCAAATTTGAGCAATCTTTATCAAGGGCAAAAAGTGACTGTCGTTACCGACAGCGGCGCACAATATACCGGGCAGATCGGTTTTATTTCACCTCAAGCGGAATTCACGCCCAAAAATGTGGAAAGCGAACAGTTAAGAACGGAATTGGTTTATCGTTTCAAAGTTATGGTCGAAAACAGTGATAACGGTTTACGCCAAGGTATGCCGGTGACGTTATTGATTGAAAAACAGGCTGAGGATAAATAATGTCACAAGCAATGGTGGTTATCGATAAGGTGACCAAACATTTCAAAGGAATGGATAAACCGGCACTTGATGTTGTATCGGCACAGATTTTTCCCGGCAAAATGACCGGTTTGGTTGGGCCGGACGGTGCAGGTAAAACGACCTTAATTCGTCATATTATCGGTTTAATGCAGGCAGATAGCGGAACGATTATAGTTGATCAGTTGAATGTAAATGATGAAGCAGAAATGGTTCATCAAATCAGTGGTTATATGCCGCAGAAATTTGGTTTGTATGAAGATTTAACGGTTATCGAAAATCTGAATTTATATGCGGATTTGCGTTTAATCAGCGGTGCTTCCAGAAAAGAGAAGTTTGACAAATTGTTGGTTTTTACTGATTTGGCAGCGTTTCAACAGCGTTTAGCCGGTAAGCTTTCCGGCGGAATGAAACAAAAATTGGGCTTAGCGTGTGCATTGGTCGGCGATCCGAAACTGTTATTACTGGATGAACCAAGTGTCGGCGTTGATCCGATTTCACGGCGTGAATTGTGGAAATTGGTGCAAGCGTTAGTACAGCAAGGAATGGCAGTGTTGTGGTCAACCGCTTATTTGGATGAAGCGGAAAAATGCGATAGTGTCATTTTGCTGAATGAAGGCAAAAAATTGTATGACGGTGCGCCACAAGGCTTGTTGGAATCGGTGCAAGGCCGTGTTTTTCAAGTAAGCGATATTCCGGTGGCGGACAGGCGTTCCAGTCTAATTCATTTATTGCAGCAACCACAGGTGATGGACGGCATTATTCAAGGCAGTAATTTGCGGATTGTGTTGAAACCGGAAGCGGCAAAACCACAGTTATCGCAAGGTAAGTGGCAGCCCGTTAATCCCTGTTTTGAAGATGCCTTTATTAATCGTTTGGGTGGCGGTCCCGGTGGAAATTCAGCATTGGCAGCGCAGATTGAAGCCAAGCAGGATGATGGCAAACCGGTGATTGATGCGAAAGGATTAACCAAAAAATTCGGCGATTTTGTCGCGGTTAAAGATAATACCTTTTCGATTAAACGTGGTGAGATTTTTGGCTTATTAGGGCCGAACGGTGCCGGTAAATCGACCACATTTAAAATGATGTGCGGTTTGTTGCAGCCGACTGCCGGAGAATGTTTCGTTACCGGTTTGAATTTACGTTATGCCACCTCACAGGCACGCAGCAGAATCGGCTATATGGCACAACGTTTTTCACTGTACGGCAATTTAGATGTGTTACAAAATTTACGTTTTTTTGCCGGTTTATATGGCGTTACCGGCAAAGCACAACGTGAACGTATTGAAATGATGATCGATATTTTTGATTTTAAACCTTATTTGAAAATGAATGCCGGCGATTTGCCGTTAGGGTTTAAACAGCGGTTATCACTTGCTTGTGCTGTGATTCATCAGCCGGATATTCTGTTTTTGGATGAGCCGACTTCGGGGGTTGATCCGATTACCAGACGTGAATTTTGGCTGCATATCAATGCGATGGTGGGCAAAGGTGTTACGGTGATGGTCACCACGCATTTTATGGATGAAGCGGAGTATTGTGATCGTATCGGTTTGATTTATCACGGTGAAAATATTGCGACCGGCACACCGGATGAATTAAAGCAGCAGGCAGTGCAGCTGGCGGGCTTGCAGGCACCTACATTGGAAGACGCTTTTATTGCATTGGTGCAGGCGAAGGATCAGGCTAAGGAGGCAATATGAAACGATTGTGGGCGTTAGTTTATAAAGAGATGTTGCAGATTATTCGCGATCCCTCTTCTATTCTGATTGCTTTTGTATTGCCTTTTATTCTGTTGTTTATTTTTGGTTACGGCATCAATTTGGACAGCAACAAAGTGAATATCGGCGTGGTGAATCAATCTTCATCACCGATGGCGACAGAATTGGTTGATGCTTTCCGTCATTCACGCTTTTTAGACAGCCGTTTTGCGGATGATCGTCGAGCTTTGTATCAAGATTTGACCGCCGGCGATATTAAAGGCATTGTGGTGATCCCGCCGCAATTTAGCCGACAATTATTACAGCAACAACCGGCGCAAATTCAGGTGTTAACCGATGGCTCGCAGCCGAATACAGCAATGTTCGTTAACGGTTATACCAGCGGTGTCATTCAGAATTGGTTACAACAACAAAATACCATTGATGAGGCGAGTGGCGGCATTGGCTTGCAGGAACGTTATCTGTTTAACCCTGAATTAAAAAGCCGTCATTTTTTATTGCCGGGTTCAATGGCGATTACAATGACATTGATTGGTACATTATTGACGGCGTTGGTGGTCGCTCGCGAATGGGAACGTGGCACGATGGAAGCAATGATGGCGACACCGGTAACCATTACTCAAATTTTATTAGGAAAATTAATCCCTTATTATATTTTGGGTATCGGTTCAATGTTGATCTGTTTTTTGGTAACAACGCTTTATTATGATGTGCCGTTTAGAGGATCGTTGTTGGTATTGTTTATTGCGACCTCTGTTTTCCTGATTTGTGCGTTAGGGCAGGGATTGTTGATCTCTTCGCTATCAAAGGATCAGTTTGTTGCTTCACAAATCGCGATTTTATTCGCCTTTTTGCCCGCTTTTATGTTGTCCGGTTTTGTGTTTGAAATCAGTTCAATGCCGTTGCCGGTGCAGTGGCTGACCTATCTGTTCAGTGTGCGTTATTATGTAACAATTTTGCAAACGCTATTTTTAGCCGGCAATGTATGGGGGCTATTGGCACAAGCGATCTGCATAATGTTGATTATCGGCATTTTGACTTTTCTCTTTACTAAACGCAAAACACATAAAAGGATCGATGTATGATTTTCAATGGACGTATTTGGGCATTAATCATCAAAGAGTTATTGGCACTGTTTCGTGATCCGCGTAGCAGATTGGTGTTGATTGGGCCGCCATTGTTGCAACTTTTCCTTTTCTCTTATTCTGCCACATTGGAGGTGAAAAATATTTCTGTGGCGGTCTATAACCAAGATCACGGCGTTTATAGCACCGAAGTGATTCAACGCATTGTAGCTTCGCCCACCTTTACCGAGTTGCAATATGTGCAGAGTGAGCAGCAATTACAACAGCGGTTGGCTAATAAAAAAGTATTGATGGCAATGCAATTTCCAGCAGATTTTAGTCAAAAATTGTTATCGGGGAAGACGGCAAATATTCAGCTGTTGTTAGATGGGAGAAATTCCAATTCGGCACAAATTATCCATAACTATGTAGCGCAAATTATTCTGCAATACAATACCGAATTGGCATTGCAACAGGGTAAACAGGGGTTGCCGGTCGTAGTGTTGACCAGAAATTGGTTTAATGAAAATTTGCAGCACTTGTGGTACACGGTGCCGGCATTGGTCGGTATTTTAGCTGGATTAGTGGCTTTGATGGTTACTGCACTTTCCGTTGCTAGAGAACGAGAGTTGGGAACTTTTGATCAGATTTTGGTTTCACCGCTAACCCCAGCGGAGATTCTGTTAGGGAAGACTATTCCGGCAGTGATGGTCGGTTTAGCGGAAGGACTGATTATTTTTGTATTGGTATTGACCGTTTTCAAAGTGCCGTTTGTAGGATCTTTCTGGTTATTGTTTGCGGCAATTTTTGTCTTTATTTTGGCAATGGTCGGTGTAGGTTTATTTATTTCTGCAATTTCTAAAACACAGCAACAAGCGATTTTGGGTACGTTTATTTTTTTAGTGCCAGCAGTGGCACTTTCTGGTTATGCTTCACCAGTAGAAAATATGCCGAATTGGTTGCAATGGGTGGTGGAAATCAACCCGATTAAGCATTTCTTGATTATTGTAAACGGGCTGTTTTTGAAAGATATGTCCGCTGCATTGGTGTGGCTGAACCTTTATCCAATGTTAATTATTGCTGCTTGTACTTTAGCAGTGGCAAGTTGGTTATTTAGTCAACGATTGGAATAATTGATAGTTTTTGAAAATGGATAATGTATTTTAACGCCGTTTTTTTCTTTTTTTATCTACCTAAAAATAATCATTTTTTAATAAAAACAAATACTAACCTATAAAGTGTATTGTTTTTACATCTATTAATTCTATAATGACGCTGATCTTTTAGTTGAGTAATTTACTCAGGTATTTTTTTACTAAAAGTGAAAATTGTTTTTTCAAACTGCATTTTTTATTCAAACTTAGGGAGTAAGTGAAAATGGGTAAATATAAAAAGTTGTGGATAATGCTATTCACAATTCTTATCCTGACTTTTACGTTGCTTGGCTATATCGGCGTTGAAGTTTATCGTCAGGCGCCACCGGTTCCGAGTGCCTATGTGACTCAAAACGGTGAAGTCGTAATGACGAAAGAGGATATTTTAAAAGGGCAGACCGCGTGGCAAACGACCGGTGGTATGGAATTAGGTTCTTTGTTGGGACACGGCGCTTATCAAGCACCGGATTGGACAGCGGATTGGTTGCATCGTGAGTTGACAGCGTGGTTGGATATCACTTCTAAAGCGGCATTCGGCAAGCCGTATGCGGATTTGGATCAGCCGACACAAGCAGCGTTACAAGTAGCTTTGCAGGATGAATATCGTCATCAAAGTCGCCTGAAAGACAATGACACCGTTGTTCTTTCAGATGTCCGTTTACAGGCCATAAAACAGACAGCGGAATATTATGCCAAGTTATATAGCGATGATCCTTCAATGGTGAAAACTCGTGAATCTTTCGCAATGAAAGATAATACTTTACCAACTGCCGAAGCACGTCAATATTTAGCGGATTTCTTCTTCTGGACAGCGTGGGCGGCATCAACGGATCGTCCGAATGCGGAAGCAACTTATACCAATAACTGGCCGCACGAACCGTTAGTTAACAATGTGCCGACCACCGAAAATATTATGTGGTCATTAATTTCGATTGTGTTCTTGATCGCAGGAATCGGTTTCTTAGTTTGGGGCTATTCATTCTTGAGAAATCATAATGAAAAAGAACCGACCCCTCCGGCAACAGACCCATTATTAAAATTAAATCTTACTCCTTCACAAAAAGCATTGGGTAAATATGTGTTTTTAACCTTGGCGTTGTTTGTAGTACAAGTTGCATTAGGCGGTGTGTTGGCGCACTATACTGTGGAAGGTCAAAAATTTTATGGCATTGATATTTCACAACTTTTCCCTTATTCACTTGTGCGTACCTGGCATATTCAATCCGCACTGTTCTGGATTGCAACCGGTTTCTTAACCGCAGGTCTATTCTTAGCACCGGTTATTAATGGTGGCAAAGATCCTAAATATCAGGCATTTGGCGTTAATTTCCTTTTCTTAGCGTTATTAATCGTAGTAGCGGGCTCTTATGCCGGAAATTTCTTTGCATTAAGTCATCAAATTCCAACTGAACTTAACTTCTGGTTCGGACATCAAGGCTATGAATATTTGGATTTAGGTCGTTTCTGGCAAATTCTTCTCTTTGTAGGCTTTGTAGTTTGGTTATGGCTAATGTTGCGTTGTACGCGTAACGCTTTCAAACAGGGCGGCGATAAAAACTTGCTGGCAATCTTTATCTCTTCTATTGTCGGTGTCGGATTATTTTATGCGCCAGGGTTATTCTACGGCGAACATTCCAGCGTTACTGTAATGGAATATTGGCGTTGGTGGGTGGTTCACCTTTGGGTAGAAGGCTTCTTTGAAGTATTTGCTACCTGTGCGTTAGCCTTTATTTTCTATAATTTAGGTTTGGTGAGTTACCGCAGTGCGACTGTCGCTTCATTGGTGGCAGGAAGTTTATTCTTGCTCGGTGGTGTACCGGGAACCGCACACCATTTATATTTCTCCGGAACGACAACACCGGCATTAGCCGCCGGTGCGGTATTCTCCGCATTGGAAGTGGTGCCATTGGTATTGCTCGGTCGAGAAGCTTATGAACACTGGTCATATCAGCACGCCACACCTTGGATGCAACGTTTACGTTGGCCATTAATGTGTTTCGTGGCAGTTGCATTCTGGAATATGTTGGGTGCAGGCGTATTCGGTTTCTTGATTAATCCACCGATCTCACTTTTCTATTTACAAGGACTGAATACCACCGCTGTCCACGCACACGCAGCATTATTCGGGGTTTACGGTTTCTTAGCATTAGGTTTCGTTCTATTGGTTGCCCGTTACTTAAAACCGGATTTCCAATTCAACGAAAAAGTGATGAGAACCGGTTTCTGGGCAATGAATCTTGGTTTAGTGTTGATGATTGCCATCAGCTTATTGCCAATCGGCTTATTCCAAGTTTCGGCGAGTATCAGCGAAGGTTTATGGTATGCACGTAGCGAAGGTTTCTTACAACAAGATTTCCTACAAACATTGCGTTGGTTACGTACTATCGGGGATATTATTTTAATCTTCGGCGCAGTGTTGTTTGCTTATCAGGTGACTAAATTAACCTTTAGCCGCCGTAATTCATAATGATTTGATGCACTACTTTTTCATTTTAAGGATTGGCAGATCGTAATTTGCCAATCCTTTTTTGTTATCTTTTTTGATAGCGGGAAAGTGCAAAGCCTTCCGTGTCGATTTCAGGTTTCTCACCACTGATCAAATTGGCAAGATATTTTGCGGAACCGCAGCCCATTGTCCAACCGAAAGTACCGTGACCGGAATTTAGCCATAAATTTGGAAAACGAGTTGCACCGACAATTGGCGTGCCGTCCGGCGTAGTCGGTCTTAATCCTGTCCAGAAAGTGGCTTGGTTTAAATCGGCAGCTTCAGGGTATAAATGATTAAAGACTTGATTGAGTGTCTCACGATATTTCTGTTTCAGACTGAGATCAAAGCCGTTCAGCATTGCCATACCGCCCATACGGATGCGATTGTCAAAACGGGTCACGGCAACTTTAAAACTGTCATCCAATACGGTAGAGCGTGGTGCTTTCTCGGTATTTTTAATAGGTATCGTCAATGAAAATCCCTTTAATGGATAGATAGGAGCATCAATGCCGATCGGTTTTAATAATTCTGGGCAGTAAGAACCCAGTGATACAACATAGGCATCTGCGGTTTTCAATTCGTTATTTATCCATACTCCTTTGATTTGATCATTCTGATATTCAAAACCATTCACTTGTTGATTAAACCGGAAGTTGACGCCGAGATGTGTAGCAATGTCAGTGAGATTTTTGCAAAAGAGATAACAATCGCCGGTTTCGTCATTAGGCAACCTGACTGCACCGACGAATTCGTGAATATTGTCACTTAATCCCGGTTCATAGGTCAAAATGCCCTGTTTATCGAGGATTTGATATGGAATACCCATTTTTTCTAGCATTTTGGTATCTTTAGCAGTGGCATCAAACTGTTTTTGTGAGCGGAATAGTTGAATCGTTCCCAGTTGGCGCTGTTCATATTGAATATTGGTTTCCTGTCGTAATTGTTGGAAACAATGGCGACTATATTCAGACATTCTTGTCATCCGTTCTTTATTGATGAGATAACTTTGTAAGTTACAATTCTACAACAAATTCCACATCCAGCGATATTGCTGCGGATCTAAAGTAGGCTTAATCGCGAGCGGAGAATGTTTTTGCAACATCCATTTTATGGCTTTTAATGGAATTCCCGGTGCTGCCCAAGGGGAAGAGTAACCCGGCGTGATTTGCCCGGCATTGGCGAAACTGGTTTCCATTGCAGCTTTATCCTGACGGTCGATAACTGTGACTTGAAACCCTCGTTTTGCTGAATAATAGGCGGTTGTGGTGCCGATAATACCGCTACCCAATACATAAATATGCATAGTTTGTTCCTTTTGCCGCTGATCTGAAACAGCAGTGTATCGAATATATAAAAAATAGACAATTTTTTTAAAAAGATGTTAAAAGTAGGGTGGTTCGGCATTGATTAAAAAATAGGATTGTTTGCAAAAATCATAATTCTCTACTAATTCTTCTTCGTTATTCTTGATAAAAATTGATAAGATACGGCTTTGATGATTAACACAATTAAAGAAGCATAAGATGAAACACTATAATAAATTAAGGATTGAATGGGACTGTCGTCGGGGAATGTTGGAACTGGATAAAATGATAATGCCGTTTTATAAAAAAGAGTTTGATCATTTATCTGATGAGCAGAAAGACACTTTTTTGGAATTGCTTACTTTTACTGACCCGCAGTTATTCCGATGGTTAATGAATCAAGAAAAAGCACCTACCGATAAATTGCAACAGATGGTGAACTTGATAAAAGTGAAACTGACCGCATCTTGAGAAGCTCTAAAAACTTTTTGTTTAAATTTTTGAACTTTTATTAAATTTTGAACTCTAACAGTTCAATGCATTGCTTGCTGTGTAACTTACAGACCGTTTTGGGAAGCTGTTAGATAAAGATAAAAATGGAGATTTCACTTAGATGAGTGAACAACTAACAGATCAAATTTTGGTGGAAAGAGCGCAGCAAGGCGATAAAAAAGCATTTAATTTGTTGGTTGCACGTTATCAAAATAAAGTCGCTGGATTATTGACTCGTTACGTATCAGCTAATGATATTCCGGATGTTGCTCAAGAAACGTTTATTAAAGCGTATCGTTCTTTGGATACATTCCGCGGTGAGAGTGCTTTTTATACATGGCTTTACCGTATTGCCGTGAATACAGCAAAAAATTACTTGATGACACAAGGGCGTCGTCCACCAACGGAAGATGTTTTGGCGGAAGATGCGGAAAGTTTTGATGCTGGAGCGAAGTTACGTAATATTGATACGCCGGAGCATTTGATTCTATCTGATGAATTGAAAGAGATCGTGTTTAAAACTATCAATGAATTACCAGATGAATTAAAAACCGCGATCACGTTACGAGAACTTGAAGGAATGAGTTACGAAGAGATCGCAGATGTGATGGATTGCCCAGTCGGTACAGTGCGTTCTCGAATTTTTAGAGCAAGAGAATTTATTGAAAATCAATTAGCACCGTTGGTGAAACATTAATTGAATGGAAAGGCGGAAATTATGCAAAATAAAGAACAACTTTCAGCTTATATGGATGGTGAAGACGTAGAACGTGGCTTTGTCGAAAGTCTTTGTCAAGATAAAGTGTTACAGCAGACGTGGTCAACTTTACATATTGCACGTTCAGTGATGCGCAATGAAAGTGAAGTCATACTTGATACTTCTTTTACAGAAAGAATGGCAGTATTAATTGAACAAGAGACAACCGTTCAGTTGCAAGAACAGCCGAAACCAGAAACTGCGGCAATGCCGAAAGTTTCTTTCTGGGCTAAAGCGAAAAAATATGTCGTTCCTGTTGTGCAAACCGCAGTGGCTGCAAGTGTTTGTTTAATCGCTGTGTTTAGCATCCAGAATTTGAATAAAGGTTCTGAAACAGAAACTACCGTTTCTCCAGCGTTACAAACTTTGCCGTTTACACAATCGGTTCAAGAAGTTAGCTATAATGTTTCGCATAAAAATGTGCCGAGCAAAGAACAGTTGGAACAGCAAAATAAACGTTTAAATGAAATTTTGCAGAATTACCAATTACAACGTCGTTTATATTCTGACTTAAAATCTGAATAAAAATTTCCGAAATTTCCCGACATCACCACCATTTTGGTGGTGATGTTGTTTTATAATAGGCATCTTGATTTACGCCATAGGCACAGGTTTATTATATGTTTAAGAAGTTATTCCTCACCTCAGTGTTCTGGATTGCTAACAGCTTCGCTACTGCATATGCCTCCTCACCGATTGATCAAATTATTGCTGATCTGAACCACATGAAAACCGCATTTCAGCAGCAAAATTACACAATGTTGTTTACTTATGGTGAGGATAATCTTCATTTTTCATTGAACTATCGACACGCATATGCCGACCATAAACATTATGCACAGCTGCTTTATTTAGATGGACCTAGAACAGAAATTTGGCAGCGTGATAATACAATCAGTTATTTTTCTGCTAATTATGCGCCGTTTAGTATTCGCAGTGATAAAATTATTGATTCATTACCAAATATTGTTTATAGCGATTTCAAGCAGTTAGCACAGTATTACGATTTCGTACCGTTAGGTAAGGACAGAATCGCTAATCGTATAGCCAATGTGATTAAACTAATGCCGAAAGATGAATTTCGCTATGCTTATACGATCTGGATTGATGAGCAAAACAGCCTGCCATTGCGAGGAGAAATTGTTGATCGTAGCGGCAATGCGTTATCGCAGTTTAAAGTGATTGATCTTTCTATGTTGGAAGATACAACAAGTTTAACTGAATCGGCGGATAAAATGATTCAGCCACCGGCAATTACCATATATAGCCCGAATACCACCGACTATAACTGGAAACCGTCGTGGTTGCCGAAAGGTTTTAAATTGGTGAAATTTCATTCTGATGGGTTATCGCCATCTATCCAAACACAGCTTTATAGTGACGGTTTATTCTCTTTCTCGCTCTATCTATTGGAACAGAAAGATATGCCGATTAATGAATCGTGGCGACAAGGTGTAGAAACGCTTTATACCGAAGTGGTCAATGGTAAAACCGTGGTGTTGGTCGGCGAAATTCCATTAACAACGGCACGTCGAATTGTGCAGGACATTGAGTTTAAACAGGATAACAAATGATTACAGAAAAAGCGGTGGTAATTGCTTATCAATCAGGTGAAGTGACAGTTGAGTGTCAAGCAAATCAAGCGTGCGGCGGTTGTGCATCCAAAGCAAGTTGCGGTACAGCGGCACTGAGTGAATTAACCGGAAAATCAAGCCGTTATCTTTTTACTTTCCCTTGCTCCAGACCGATGAGGATCGGGGAAACGGTGGAAATCGGGCTGCCGGAACAATCCTTACTGAAATTAGCGTTTATTGCTTATACCATCCCATTATTTGTGTTAATTTTCAGTGTGTTATTGGGAAATTACCTGTTTGTTGAAGAGTGGCAGAATATCGTTTTTACATCAGCGATGACCGTACTGGCATTTGTGATCGTAAAATTATTGAACCACCATTTGCAGCGACAGAAAAAATACCAACCGATTTTAATTGAACGGATTATTTAAATCTTGAAAAGAAAATGAAAGCTAACTAGAAAGCGGAAAATTAGATTCCGCTTTTGTCATACCAAATCTTATTTACATAGAAAATGATTTTTCCGGATGGGGTATCGACTTTCACTTCATCATCAATGCTTTTGCCGATTAAGGCACGTGCTACGGGAGAGTCTATAGAGATCCAGTTTTTCGCCGGATCGAATTCATCACAACCAACAATGCGGTACTGTTTTAAATCACCGCTTTCAGTTTCCAATTCTACCCACGCACCGAAAAAGATTTTTCCCTCTTGGCAAGGATGATAATCAACAATTTGTAGCACTTCCAAACGTTTAGTGAGAAAACGGACACGACGATCAATTTCTCTTAAACGTCGTTTTCCATAAATGTATTCTGCATTTTCACTGCGATCGCCCAATGCCGCCGCATCAGAAACCGCCTGTGTTACTTGTGGACGCTCCACTTTCCATAAATATTTCAACTCTTGATCCAGCGTATTCCAGCCGGCACGGGTAATATAGTTTGATTTTGCCATAAGTTATTGTTGATATTTGAATTTTAATAAATCACGACGCTCTTTTTTGTTTGGACGGCGTTCCGGATTCGGCATTGATAAGGCATTCGCTTTTCTTGCCCACGCTAACTGCTCTCGTCTTTTAATGCTCTCTTCCGTTTCCTGATAAAGTTGTTGTGCCAGCGGTGCAGCCTTGCGTAGATTGGAGAGTGCTAACACTTGCACCTCTTTTTCATCATTGCCTTGACGTAATTTGATCATTGCGCCTATTTCTACCTCTTTGCTTGGTTTGGTGCGTTGCCCGTTGTAATGCACTTTGCCACCGTCAATCATTTCACGTGCTAAAGTGCGAGTTTTATAAAAACGTGCTGCCCACAGCCATTTGTCAAGGCGATAATTTTCCTGTTCCTGTTGATGTTTATCTTTTGCCATAATCAATAAAAATTAGTTGTCTAAGCGTTCGAATAATTCGGTTAAGTATGGTATCGTTACTATCGTTTTTTGTAAAACAAAGCACAGTAATTATGACAACAAAAAAGTGCGGAGGTGAATTTTTTTATGAAAAAACCGGAAATTTTGGCAATTAATACAGCAGCTAAATCGCGACTTTTTGAAATTCAAGCAGTGGATTTACGTTTTTCTAATGGTGAGTTGCGGACTTATGAGCGTTTTAAGCCCTCGACACGCAGTGCAGTGATGATTTTAGCAATTGATGCCCAACAAAATCTATTATTGACTTATGAATATGCAGTCGGGACTGAGCAGTATGAACTTGGTTTTCCGAAAGGGTTGATGGAACTCGGTGAAACGCCACAACAGAGTGCGAATCGTGAATTGCAGGAAGAGATTGGTTTTAAGGCGGAACGTTTAACGTTATTACGCACCTTAATCTCATCTCCCGGTTATATGAATAACCCAATGCATATTTTATTGGCAGAGACATTATCTCCAAGCAAATTAGAGGGGGATGAACCTGAGCCATTGCAACTGGTACGTTATCCTTTAGCAAATATTGATCAATTGATTGAAGATCCGAATTTTAATGAGGCAAGAAATTTAGCAGCATTGTTCTTGCTGAAAAAATATCTGACACAACGTTAATGAGGTTGAAATGAAAACATTAACCACTTTGTTGGAACAGGCATTAACTATTGCCTATCAGGCAGGCGAACAGCTAACAGCGTTTTATCATCAGAATGTCCATATCAAAATTAAAGCCGATCAAACGCCGGTAACGGAGGCGGATATTGCGGTAAGTCGGTTTTTAGTCAAGGCGTTAAGTGAATTAGATCCGACCATTCCGGTGTTATCAGAAGAAAATTGCGTCATTCCGTTAGCGGAACGCCAACAATGGCAGCGTTATTGGTTGATTGACCCGTTAGACGGCACGCAACAGTTTATCGATCGTACCGATCAATTTTCCGTATTAATTGCGTTGGTAGAAAATCATCAGCCGGTTATCGGCATTATTCACGCACCGGTGTTGGCACAGACCTTTTATGCGGCAAAAGGCGAAGGCGCATTTTTCGTGGAAAACGGGCAAAAAACACGCTTATTGCATCAAAAGCCGTTTGATCAACAGCAGCCGATTAAGATTGCAGTCGGCAGAAGTGCAAATCAACAAAAAATGTTAGCGGCATTAAATCCGGCGTTTCAATATCAATTTATCACTTACGGTTCCAGCGGTTTGAAAAGCACGTTGGTAGCACGCCAACAGTGTGATTGCTATCTTCGCTTTGGCGACACCGGCGAATGGGATACCGCCGCCGCACAGGTGATTTTGCAAGAGAGCGGTGGCGATATTTTCACCACACAGCATCAGCCGTTGAGTTATAACTGGCGGGAAACCTTTGTCAATCCGCATTTTATCGCGGTGGGAAACCGTCATTGGGATTGGCATAAGATCCTGTTGTAATCGGAGTTATCGCTACTTTAGGTAAAACCGATTAGCGTTGTTTCAATTCTCGGCGGTAGAATGGTACCATTTAGCGGAGGGCGACCTCTTTCACAGCAGAAAATAAGTTGTAGGAATAAAAAGTATGCAAAAACCAGATAATAATACCATTGTTATTTTTGGAGCTTCCGGTGATTTAACTCACCGTAAACTGATTCCAGCGTTATACCAACTCTTTGAAAATGAAAAGCTATCTGAAGATTTTGCCATTTTAGGCGTAAGTCGCACAGAATTCAGTGATCAGGCGTTTCGTGATAAATTGCGCCAAAGCCTGATTGATAATGAAAAAGTGAATGAAGGTATTTTAGAAGTCTTTTTACAACATATCTATTACCAAGCAATTGATACTAAAAATGTCAATGATTATGCCAAAATTAAAAACCGTTTAGACGATATTAATGCACGTCATCACTGTCAAGATAATGTGCTTTATTATCTTTCTACACCACCAAGCTTATATGGTGTGATTCCTGAATGTTTAGCGGCACACGGTTTGAATGATGAAGCGAAAGGTTGGAAACGTTTAATTGTTGAAAAACCGTTCGGTTATGATTTGAACTCATCTATCGAATTGGATGACAAAATTCACCGCTCTTTTGCAGAACACCAAATTTATCGTATCGACCACTATTTAGGTAAAGAAACGGTACAAAACCTATTAGTGTTGCGTTTCTCGAACGGATTATTTGAACCGCTTTGGAACCGAAATTATATTGATTATGTGGAAATCACAGGTGCGGAAGCATTGGGTGTGGAAGAGCGTGGCGGCTATTATGACGGTTCGGGAGCAATGCGAGATATGTTTCAAAACCATTTATTACAGGTGTTGTCATTGGTGGCGATGGAAAGTCCGGCGGTCATTAATGCAAAGTCAATGCGTGATGAAGTGGTAAAAGTGTTGCAGAGTTTACATCCATTAACTGCGGAAACTATCGAAGAGAATTTAGTGCTTGGTCAGTATACTCGTTCAAAAGTAAGAGGTATGGAATTACCGGGATATCGTGAAGAGAAAGGCGTTGATCCACAATCTCGTACTGAAACTTATATAGCATTGCGTTTGAATATTGATAACTGGCGTTGGAGTGGCGTGCCGTTCTATGTACGTAGCGGTAAAAGAATGCCGACTCGTGTTACAGAGATCGTGATCCATTTCAAGAAAACACCACATCCGGTGTTTAATATGAATGCACCGGAAAATAAATTAATTATTCGTATTCAACCGGATGAAGGCATTGTGATGAGCTTTGGTTTAAAACAACCAGGTTCAGGTTTCAAAGCGAAAGAAGTCGCGATGGATTTCCATTATGATTCAATTGCAGAAGGGCATTTATTCTCTGCCTATGAACGTTTATTATTGGATGCCTTAAATGGTGATGCAACGCTATTTACTCGTAGTGATGCGGTACAGGCAGCGTGGAAATTCGTTCAACCTATTTTAGATTATAAAGCTGGTAATCCTAAAATTCACGGTTATGCTTGTGGCACTTGGGGGCCTGAAGCGGCAAATAAATTAATGAGTCGTAGCAATCGTGAATGGCGTTTCCCGTGTAAAAACTTAACTGATACTAACTATTGTGAGTTATAAAAATGAATTATAAGATTTTTCCGACTGCCCAAGCGGTAGTCGAGCAGATTGCTCGGGAATTTAAACGTTACAGCCAATTAGGTAAAGCTGTGCATATCTCGCTTTCTGGTGGTAGTACCCCTAAATTGTTGTTTCAGACATTAGCAAAAGCACCTTATAGCCAAGAGATTCAATGGCAAAATCTACATTTCTGGTGGGGGGATGATCGAATGGTTGAACCGAGCGATGTCGAAAGTAATTATGGTGAAGTGCAACGTTTATTATTCGATCATATTGTCATTCCGGCTGAAAATATTCATCGTATTTATGGGGAATTAGCACCGCAACAGGCGTTGGAAAAGTTCAAGCAGGATTTGCAACAGATCGAAGATAAACAAAATGGAATGCCGGTATTTGACTGGATTATTTTAGGAATGGGAGCGGATGGACACACTGCGTCGCTGTTTCCAAATGCGACCGATTTTTCAGATTCGCATTGGGCTGTAATTGCACAACATCCAGAAAGTGGGCAGTATCGTGTTTCCAAAACGGCAGCATTAATTGAAAACGCTAAACGTGTAACCTATTTGGTTACCGGTGCTGGTAAAGCATCTATTTTAAAAGAGATCGAAACCAGCCCAGCGGAAGCACTACCTTATCCGGCAGCTAAAATTAAAGCGAAGTACGGCATAACGGAATGGTATTTAGATCAGGATGCGGCACAATTATTGTCTAAAAAATAGGAAAAATATGGAACGGCTTGATCTCTCGGCATTAGAGAATGCATTTACCTCTTTAGCATTAACCATTGCAAAATTGGCGGATAAACAGTGGTTTACACAGCAGGATGCGATTGTTCAGGATACCTTAATTGCCGGTGTGATTCAGAAATTTGAATTTGTCTATGAACTCAGTATCAAAATGATGAAGCGCCAGTTGAAACAGCTTGCTGCTGTGCCGGAAGAGATTGACAGTAGTGATTTCCGAGATATTTTGCGTTTAAGTGCCAGAGCAGGTTTGATTGATGCGGTTGAAGATTGGTTGTTATATCGCAAAATGCGCAATGTAACCTCTCATACTTATGATCAGGACAAAGCGCAGCAGATTTATCAACAAATTTCCGACTTTTTACAATCAGCACAATTTTTACTTAATCAACTGAAGCAACATAATGTGTAAGCTTGACATCCAACCACAACATTTTGAGATCGTAAAACAGATTTTACGTACTTACTTGCCGGATTACGAAGTGCGAGCATTCGGTTCGAGAGTAAAGCAAACCGCAACCACATTTTCTGATTTGGATTTGGCGGTAATGAGTGAGAAAGCGCTTTCATTAAGGCAATTATGTGAAGTGGAACAGGCATTTAGCGACAGCGATTTGCCTTGGAAAGTGGATGTAGTGGACTGGGCGACAACTACGCCGGCGTTTCAAGCGATTATTATGCAGAAGTCGATCGTGATTCAGCAAAAGCCGGCATAATTTAGTGATTTAACTATTTAGGTGATCTGTTTCACCTCATTTAACAGGAGAAAAATATGAGCCAAAAAGGTGATATCGGCGTTATCGGTTTAGCGGTAATGGGGCAAAATTTAATTTTGAATATGAATGACCACGGTTTTAAAGTAGTGGCGTATAACCGTACTACTTCAAAAGTGGATGAATTTTTACAAGGAGCAGCGAAAGGCACGAATATTATCGGTGCTTATTCATTGCAGGATTTAGTAGATAAACTTGAAAAACCACGTAAAGTGATGTTAATGGTGCGTGCTGGTGAAGTGGTGGATAAATTTATCGATAGTCTAGTGCCATATTTGGAACAAGGCGACATTATTATTGATGGCGGTAATTCAAATTATCCTGACACCAACCGTCGTGTTGCAGCATTAAGAGAAAAAGGTATCCGTTTTGTCGGTGCAGGCGTTTCAGGTGGTGAAGAAGGTGCAAGACGAGGTCCATCTATTATGCCGGGTGGAAATGAAGAAGCGTGGCCATATGTAAAACCGATTCTACAAGCGATTGCTGCTAAAACACCGGCTGGCGAGCCTTGCTGTGATTGGGTTGGAAAAGATGGTGCCGGTCATTTTGTAAAAATGGTACACAATGGTATTGAATATGGTGATATGCAATTAATCTGTGAAGCATATCAATTTTTAAAAGAGGGCTTAGGATTAAGTTATGATGAAATGCAAGCCATCTTTACAGAATGGAAAAAAACAGAATTAAACAGCTATTTGATCGATATCACTGCTGATATTCTTGGTTACAAGGACACTGATGGTCAGCCGCTAGTCGAAAAAATTCTTGATACTGCTGGACAGAAAGGAACAGGTAAATGGACAGGTATTAATGCATTAGATCTTGGCATTCCATTAACTTTAATTAGCGAAGCGGTTTTTGCACGTTGTGTTTCTTCTTTCAAAGAACAGCGTTTAGCGGCAGCCAAACTTTTCAATAACAAAATTGAAGCGGTTAGCGGTGATAAAAAAGCGTGGATTGAGGCAGTACGTCAAGCATTATTGGCATCAAAAATCATCTCTTATGCACAAGGCTTTATGTTAATTCGTGAAGCTTCTGAAACTTATCATTGGGATCTTAACTATGGTAACACCGCATTATTATGGCGTGAAGGTTGTATTATCCGCAGTGCATTCTTAGGCAATATTCGCGATGCTTACGAAAATAATCCTGATCTTGTATTCTTAGGCTCAGATCCATATTTCAACAATATTTTGAAAGATTGTTTGTCTTCTTGGCGTAAAGTGGTGGCAAAAGCGATTGAAATCGGGTTACCAATGCCTTGTATGGCATCTGCTCTTACTTTCTTAGACGGTTATACCACAGCTCGTCTTCCAGCAAACTTGCTACAAGCACAACGTGACTATTTTGGCGCACATACTTACGAACGTACTGATAAACCTCGTGGAGAATTTTTCCACACTAACTGGACTGGTCACGGTGGTAATACTGCATCAACTACATATGATGTTTAATTAGTAGCTTGATTAGATTTTTAGCTAAACCCTGCCTATATGATCTGCATCTCTAAAGTTGGACTTATTATCC
>NZ_JTJP01000008.1:0-47606 GCF_001678575.1 Gallibacterium genomosp. 1 | reverse complement strand
GAAAATTTTTGGAATCAGGTGAAGCGGATACTGCGAAAATATAATGGAATTAACCGAAAAAACTTTCCTTTATTCTTGAAGGAATGTGAATTTCGGTTTAACTTTGGGACACCAAAAGAGCAGTTAAAAATATTGCGAAAATGGTGTGAAATTTAGGGCTAATCTACTACAGCCCCTAAAATTTTATTCAAAATGCAGTCTTATTACCTTTATTTATCAGATAAAAAGTCTTGTTTCTTTTCTGGATCTTCGTCATTAGTTTAAAGTACTTTGAAAAATGTAGTACCTATTTCTGTTTATAAAAATAGTGAATATCGTGAAGTTAATTTATTCAATGAATTAGACGATATTTTTAATATAACCGCCTTGAATCTGTTGCACTGCACCGAGAATTTCCAGTTCCAATAGATCGGTAAGAATTTGATCGATAGGGCGATTTAATGCAGTCGAAAGTTCATCCGGTGAAATCGCAGTTGCACTGTTTAATTGTTGCATTAATGCTTGATGTTGTGGCGGAATATCAAGTTTGATCATCGCTTTTTTGTTGATGGTCGGCGGAGTGTAACCGGATTTTGCTTGTGGCGATATTGCGATCGTGCTTTGTGCAGTAGAGCTATTGCCGGTTGGCGTTGGTGTTTGCGCTGCTATTGCTGGTGTAAACGGCATTAATGATGAAATTTGCGGTGTTAGAATCTCCAACACATCCTGTGCATTTTCAATTAACCACGCCCCTTGTTTGATTAAGTGATGGCAACCTTGACTCAATGGATTGTCCAATGCACCTGGAACGGCGAACACTTCGCGATTTTGTTCCAATGCCAGACGTGCAGTAATTAATGAACCGCTTTTTTGCGAGGCTTCGATGACGATGGTGCCGAATGAGAGACCGCTGATAATACGGTTTCGGCGTGGAAAATTTTCTGCAATAGGCGGTGTGTTGGGAAATAGTTCCGATACCAACGCACCATTGTTTTCCAGAATCTGTTGTGCCAATTTTTTGTGGCGAGCCGGATAGAGCTGATTCAATCCACTGCCTAAAACGGCAACGGTTTTACCGTGGTTATCCAAAGCGGCACGATGACAAATGCCGTCAATGCCTAAGGCTAAACCGCTGTTAATCGTGATGCCGTTATGTACCAATTCTCCGGCAATGGTTTGGGCGTAATGTTCGCCATAAGGTGAACAATAGCGACTACCTACCATAGCGATTTGTGGCGAAGAGAGTATATCAATGTTACCTTTAACAAATAGTAAAGGTGGTGCGGAGTGAGTTTGTTTTAGTAATAACGGGTAAGTGTGATCAAAATAGTGAATAATATGGTTTCCTGCCTGTTGCTGCCAATTCAGAACGGTGTCGATAATCGATTGCGGCGGTGAAAACCAAGCCTGAATTTGCGCAGTGTTCCAACCGATTTGGCTGAGTGTTTGTCGATCGTAGCTGAGCAGCGTATCAAGTGTGATTTGTTCAAGTAGTTGTTGAATTTTGATAGCACCGAATTGTGGCAGCAGCGCTAAACGTAAAAGTGTGGTTACTGTTTGCATAGCAGAAAACGATTGAAAAAGTCGAAAACAGATTGAAAAAAAGGCACTTTACCCCATTAATAGCCGTTGTCAGTGTTGAGTTTGAAAAAGTGCGAAGCGGATCGCAGATTAAAAATAAATCCGCTTTTTGCGGTAGAATTGGGTGTGTTAATTATTGAAAAAATCAGTAAAATGCAAGGTTTTGAAAAAAGGAAGAGCGTATGGCGATATTAGATGTGTTATGTTTTCCCGATGAGCGTTTAAGAACGGTGGCAGCACCGGTGGAAAAGGTGGACGATGAAATTCGGGAATTTATCGATAATATGTTTGAAACAATGTATGAACAAGAAGGGATTGGTTTAGCGGCAACGCAGGTTAACCGTCATCAACGTATTATCACGATTGATGTTGAGGGCGATAAAAGCAATCAACTGGTGCTGATTAATCCGGAAATTGTTGAGAGTGACGGCGAAACCGGGATTGAAGAGGGCTGTTTATCAGTGCCGGGGTTCCGAGGCTTAGTGCCACGCAAAGAGAAAGTCACGGTTAAAGCGTTGGATCGCAACGGTGAGCCGTTTACATTGGAAGCAAGCGATCTGTTGGCAATCTGTATTCAGCACGAAATCGATCATTTAAACGGTGTGATGTTTGTTGATTATCTTTCCCCACTGAAACGCAACCGCATTAAAGATAAGCTGGTGAAATATAAAAAACAGCTGGAACGTGCTAATAAGTAATAAAAAATATTCGCTTAATGCAAGATTTCAGGCTGTTGACAAACCTACGATATTTCATCGTAGGTTTTTTTATTTCTTAAATGTTTTAATGCTTTTCAATTTAAATTAGGATTAAAAACGTTTAGTGAGGTTTTATTAGATATTGTGATTGTGAAGTAGTTTTTATCAGATTGTGCCTTAAAATTCTGTCCTTAAGTGCGGGGATATAAGGTACAAACGGTGTGAGCCGTTTCAAACCTAACTAATTGGATGTTTGTTGTTGCTCGATGTATTGGCGAATATATACACATTAAAAATACAAGGTTTGTCGTGTCTAATTTCCGTTTCTTTTTTTATAGACCAAGTGTAGAATGCGGAAAAATCACATTCTAAGCCTTGTCAATGCAACTACGCAAAGCCTTTAAGTTCGAGATAATGCCAAATGGCAGCCAAATCCGCAGAATTAAGCAGTTCTGTGGCTGTTCTCGTTTTGTGTTTAATCGGGCGTTAGCGTGGCAAAATGAGCAATACAAGCAAGATAACAGCTGCAAGTTCAGTTACACCAAAATCGCTAACTTGCTTCCGCAATGGAAAAAAGAGCTACTTTGGCTTAAAGACTGTCATTCTCAAGTGCTTCAGCAGTCGCTAAAAGACTTAGAAAGTGCGTTTAAAAATTTCTTTCAACAGCGTTCTGATTTCCCGAAATTCAAGAAAAAAGGCTTGAAAGAGTGCTTTCGCTTTCCGCAAGGTTGCAAACTGGAACAACAAAATAACCGTTTATATCTGCCAAAAATCGGTTGGGTTCGCTACCGCAACAGCCGTGATGTTGTAGGCGAAATCAAAAACATTACGGTGAGCCACAAGTGCGGTCGCTTTTTTGTTAGTATTCAAACGGAATTTGAATACGAAATCCCTACTCATAAAAGCGGAGAAATCGGTATTGATATGGGGGTTGCACGTTTTGCAACGCTTTCAAATGGCGAATATTTTGAACCGTTAAACGCCTAAGGAAAATCGCCAAACACAGGCTGATTTTGAATGCGTAGAATGTGGCTACAGAGAAAATGCGGATGTCGTTGGAGCGTTAAATGTATTGGCGCGAGGACGAGTAGTCGTCCAAGCGTAAAAATATCAGGCAGGGACACAGCCGTCGAGCTTGTGAAGTGAACCGCACTGGCGGTCAGCAGCAAGAACCCACCGAGAGTAGCCGATTGTTTTAAATGGGCACTGGTAGGAATCCCCGTCCTTTTTTAGGGTGGGGAGGATGTCAAAATATTTGATGGTTTGTTAGGAGGCAGTGAAATGAAAGATCGACATAATTTAATTTTAGAAATGGTTAATCAGCAAGGTAAGATTTCGGTTAATGAGCTAGTTGAGAAATTGAATGTTTCAGTTGAAACTGTGCGGAGAGATTTAGCTTTATTATCAAAACATCAATTACTTTATCGTACTCACGGTGGAGCGTTGAGTAAAAAGACGAATGATATTGGCAGTGCATTTCATATTCGTCAGCGTACCAATGCCGAGGCAAAAAAGGCTATTGCACAGCAAGTCGTGGAGTATATATATGAGGGGGTTGTTGTTGGATTAGATGCAAGTAGCACTAGTTGGTATGTGGCGCAACTTCTACCCGATATTCCTTGTTCAGTAGTGACTAACTCAATGCGTAATATTACTGCATTGGTGAATAAACCGAATATTAAAACAATTGCAACAGGTGGAGTTTATTCCGCAAAATATGATGCTTTTTATGGGCCGTTATCCGAACATTTACTTTCTCGTTTGCATATTCATATTGGTATTTTTTCTTGTGTTGGAGTAGACAATGAGGGAGGTATTTGGGAATCTAATGAGTTAAATGCATCAATGAAACGTAAAATGATGGATATGTCTGAACAAAAGTTTTTATTGGTTGATCCCTCTAAATTTGGCAAGCAAAATCTGGTTAAGCTAGCTGAGGTTTCTCAGTTAGATATGTTATTTACACAGGGAACAGTTCCTAAAAAACTGCAACATTATTGTGAAAAAATGGCAGTGAGCCTTTCTATTGTTTAAAATGACTGAATTGACCGTTTTGTATAAAAAATAGTTTAATCAGTCATATTTTAGTGCAAAAAAATGAATTTTTTGCCTGTTTTCTGTGATAACCCTCACAAAAAAATACCTTTCTCAAAAAAATCCTTTGAATTACCGTATTAGAGGTAGAAGATTTCCTTAGTGAATTTTTACTGCGTGTAAAACATTTATTTACAGCGTCAAACTAAGGAGATAGCTATGCAATCAACAAAAATTAAAATTGGTATTCGTCCAACGATTGATGGTCGTCGTATGGGGGTTCGTGAATCATTAGAAGTACAAACGATGACAATGGCTCAGTCTGTTGCCGATTTGTTACAAACTCACGTTCGTCATACAGACGGTTCATTTGTTGAGTGTGTAATCGCCGATAGTTGTATCGGTGGTGTTGCAGAAGCTGCACAGTGTGCAGAAAAATTTAAAGCACAGAATGTCGGTGTTGTCATTACCGTTACCCCTTGTTGGTGTTATGGTTCGGAAACGATTGATATGGATCCACATATGCCAAAAGCAATCTGGGGATTTAATGGTACAGAGCGTCCCGGAGCAGTTTATTTGGCTGCTGCCTTAGCTGGACATACCCAAATGGGATTGCCTGCATTTTCTATTTATGGCACAGAGGTTCAAGAAGCTGACGACACTACTATTCCTGATGATGTGAAAGAAAAATTGTTACGTTTTGCTAAAGCGGGTTTAGCTGTGGCAACGATTCGAGGTAAATCTTATTTATCTATCGGTTCTGTATCAATGGGAATTGCTGGCTCAATAGTAGATCAATCTTTCTTTCAACATTATTTAGGAATGCGGAATGAATATGTTGATATGACAGAAATTAAACGCCGTCTTGATCGTGAAATTTACGATCCTGAAGAAGTTAAATTGGCATTGTCTTGGGTGAAGCAATATTGTCAAGAGGGTATAGATGTCAATAAAGAAGAATATCAGCGTACAGCAGAGGAGAAAGAAGCACTTTGGGAAACTGTTGTTAAAATGACCATTATTGCGCGTGATTTGATGATAGGAAATCCAAAGTTGGCTGAGCTTAATTTTGGCGAAGAAGCATTAGGACATAATGCTATCGTTGCTGGCTTCCAAGGTCAACGTCATTGGACAGATCACTTGCCAAATGGTGATTTTATGGAAGCAATGCTTAACTCCACTTACGATTGGAATGGCATTCGCCCACCTTTCATTATGGCGACTGAAAATGATTCACTTAATGGCGTCACGATGTTACTCGCTCATCAATTAACTGGACAAGCACAAATTTTTGCTGATGTACGAACTTATTGGAGTGAGGATTCTGTTGAGCGCGTTACAGGCTTCCGTCCGACATCAGGTTTTTTACATTTATTAAATTCAGGATCAGCCGCATTAGATGGTACAGGCCAACATTTAGACGAAACAGGAAATCATTTGATCAAACCGGTATGGGAAATTACTGAAGAGGACGGTAAACGTTGTCTTGCTCATACGCGGTGGTGTGCTGCGGTACACGAATATTTCCGTGGAGGCGGTTTATCCTCTCAATTTCTCACCAAAGGTGGCTTACCATTTACAATGAGTCGTATCAACCTTGTTAAAGGGCTTGGGCCAGTGCTACAACTGGCAGAAGGATGGTCAATTGAACTACCTGAAGAGGTACACAATACCTTGAGTCAACGTACTAATGAAACGTGGCCTTGTACTTGGTTTGTTCCTCGTTTAACAGGACAAGGTGCTTTTAAAGATGTTTATTCAGTAATGGCTAATTGGGGAGCAAATCACTGTGTAGTGAGTTATGGACATATCGGTGCTGACTTGATCACATTAGCATCAATGCTCCGGATTCCTGTTTGTATGCATAATATTAAAGAAAGTGACATTTTCCGTCCGAGTGCTTGGAGTGCTTTTGGTCAAGATAAAGAAGGACAAGACTATCGTGCTTGCACTAATTTTGGACCTTTATATAAGTAATGAAAATCACTTTTCAAGTGCAGTGTTTAAGGCTGCACTTGAATGAAATATCGGAGGGATTATGTCAATTTCGCTGATTTTAGATTGTGGAGCAACGAATGTACGAGCCATTGCAATCGATCAACAAGGACAAATCATCGCTAATGCACATCAAGCAAATCAAACCACTGAAGATCCGCAACATAAGGATTATCAAATTTGGGATTTTGAGCAGATTGTGGAAAAACTTTTTGCTTGTGCAAAACACGTCTGTCAACAGTTGCGTGAAAAACAACTGTCTGTTGATGTGATTGGTGTTACTACTTTTGGAGTGGATGGGGCATTTTTTATCAATGGTAAACAAGCTACACCAATAATTTCTTGGAAATGCCCGAGGACGATCAGTGTAATGCAACAGCTTGCTGATCAATTTGATGTTGCCGCTTTATATCAACGTAATGGCATTGGGCAATATAGTTTCAATACGTTGTACAAGTTACGTTGGTTACAACAAAACGATGTAGAACATTATGCTAGTTTTGAACAATTCTTGTTTATTTCTTCGATGCTCACTTATCGTTTAACGGGTGTGCTAAGCACTGATAGCACAATGGCTGGCACTTCAATGATGACAGATTTGCAAACGCAAGATTGGGATTCGGAAGTTTTAGCATTGCTACAACTTGATAAGAGTCAATTCCCACCATTAGTCAATGCTGGTCAAAAAATTGGTACGTTGTTATCTGAAATTGCTAAACAATGGGGCTTGTCATCAGGAATTCCGGTTATTTCCTGCGGACACGATACGCAATTTGCGATATTAGGATCGGGTGCAGCATTAAATCAGCCTGTATTAAGCTCAGGAACATGGGAAATTTTGATGGCAAGAACTGAACGAGCTATCGTTCGCCCAGATTACCTTTCACAAGGGCTGACTACAGAATGGGATAGTGTCAAAGGTCTATTTAATCCGGCAATTCAATGGGTGGGTTCAGGTATTTTGGAATGGGTTGGTAGGTTGTTATTCAGTGATTGTTATGGCAAAGAAAATTATTACCGAACAATGATTGATGAAGCAACTGTAGTTGGTGAAAGCACCGTATCTTTACAAGGTAATTTTGAATTTAACCAACAATCATTACAGCTTGGGCAATTTCTTGGTCTAACAATGCATACTACTCGAGGTGAGATTTATCGAGCTACTTTGCAATATTTAGCAAATAAATTGAAACAGAACCTAGCTTTACTACAGCAAGTGGGACATTTTCAAGCGGAAAGTTTGATTTGTGTTGGTGGTGGTGCAAAGAATGCTTTGTGGAATCAATTGCGCGCTAATACTTTGGGATTACCTATTGACGTTGTACAGGTTTCTGAAGCTACAGCATTAGGAGCAGCGATGACGACATTTACTGGCATTGGTGTTTTTCCTGATGTTAATGCTGCCCAAAGTGCAATGCAATCTTTACGGCAACGTGTTGAACCTAAAATCTAAGGAGTTGCAATGTTAAAAGGTATCGATCCTGTTATTTCACCAGAATTGCTTAAAGTATTAGCTGAAATGGGTCACGGTGATGAAATTGTGTTTGCTGATGCTCATTTTCCAGCACACCAATTGCATCATCGGGTAATTCGTGCAGATGGTATTGGTATTCCCAGATTATTATCAGCAGTTAGTCCATTAATTGAATTAGATCAATATGTGGATGCACCGTTAATTATGATGCAAGCCGTTGCAGGCGATCAGCTGGATCCATCAGTAGAAGGTCGCTATTTAGTAGCAATGCAAACAGCAGGCGAATCTATTTTGCCTAATATCAAGCGAATTGAGCGTTTCGCCTTTTATGAAAAAGCAAGGCAAGCTTATGCCATCGTGGTAACAGGTGAAACAGCAAAATATGGCAATATTTTGATTAAAAAAGGGGTTATCCCTGTTAAGGATTAAATTATGAATCGACAACAACTTTCACAAAAAATTATTGATACTTGTTTAGAAATGACTCGCTTAGGATTGAACCAAGGTACAGCGGGTAATGTTAGTGTGCGTTATCAAGATGGAATGTTGATTACGCCAACGGGAACACCTTATGAGCAAATGACAGTGGATAGCATTGTTTTTGTCGATAAAAATGGGCGTTATGAACAAGGAAAACTACCATCAAGTGAATGGCATTTTCATTTAGCCGTTTATCAATCACGACAAGACGTTAATGCCGTAGTACATAATCACGCAATTAATTGCGCGGCAGTTTCTATCTTAGAAAAATCAATACCACCTTTTCACTATATGATCGCTGTAGGAGGGACAGATCATATTCCGTGTGTACCTTATGCTACCTTTGGCACACATCAATTAGCTGAATATGTAGCAGATGGTATTAAAACTTCAAAAGCCATTTTATTGGCTCATCACGGCTTGATTGCAGCTGAAAAAAATCTTGATAAAGCACTATGGTTAGCCCACGAAGTGGAAGTATTAGCCGAATGGTATATCAAATTATTGGCAACAGGATTAGATATTCCACTATTGTCAAAACAACAAATGGCTGAAGTACTGGAGAAGTTTAAATCTTACGGATTACGTATTGAAGAGTAATAATGTATCAAAAAAGGAGACTATATTATGAAAGCAAAAGTGTTAGAAAAGCAGTATGTGATCCCCTTTATTCTTCTGACAACATTATTTGCATTATGGGGGTTTGCAAATGATATTACTAACCCAATGGTGGCGGCATTTCAGACTGTAATGGAAATTCCTGCATCGCAAGCAGCATTAGTACAATTTGCCTTTTATGGTGGCTATAGCACAATGGCGATACCTGCTGCTCTATTTGTGAGTCGTTTTAATTATAAAGCAGGGGTGTTATTAGGATTAGCACTATACTGTGTTGGGGCTTTATTATTTTACCCGGCAGCAAAATATGAAATGTTCTCATTTTTCTTATTTTCGCTTTATATTCTCACATTTGGTTTGGCTTTTTTAGAAACAACAGCAAATCCCTATATTTTATCAATGGGTGATCCTCAAACAGCAACTCGTCGTTTGAATTTAGC
Organism: Gallibacterium genomosp. 1; assembly: GCF_001678575.1. Taxonomy (NCBI): domain Bacteria; kingdom Pseudomonadati; phylum Pseudomonadota; class Gammaproteobacteria; order Pasteurellales; family Pasteurellaceae; genus Gallibacterium; species Gallibacterium genomosp. 1. The sequence continues at coordinate 38,307 of NZ_JTJP01000008.1, read as the reverse complement.
TCAGTCTTTTAACCCTTTAGGATCTATTTTGGGAATGTTTGTTGCATCACAATTTGTTTTGACAAATTTAGATTCAGATAAGCGTGATGCCGCTGGGAATTTGATATTTCCAACATTATCTGCTGCAGAAAAAACAGTGATTAAAACACACGATTTAGCAGTTATTCGTGATCCTTATATTATTTTAGGTTTTGTTGTTTTGGCGATTTTTATCATCATTGCATTATATAAAATGCCTAAAACACGCACGGAACAGCAACCTAAAATTAAATTTGGTGAAGCACTTGGTCGATTATCAAAGAATGCTAAATATCGAGAAGGGGTAATCGCACAGGTTTTTTATGTTGCAACACAAATTATGTGCTGGACCTTTATTATTCAATATGCAGAACGTTTAGGTTTTACTAAAGCGGAAGCACAACATTTCAATATTATGGCTATGGCTCTTTTCTTAATCAGTCGTTTTGTCAGTACAGCCTTGATGAAGTATTTAAAAGCTGAATTAATGTTGATGTTATTTGCATTGGGCGGATTAGTTACAATTTTAGGAGTTATTTTCAGTGATAGTGTTGTTGGTGTATATTGCTTAATTATGACTTCAGGCTTTATGTCACTAATGTTCCCAACAATTTATGGGATCGCCTTATGTGGTTTAAAAGAAGAGTCCACTTTAGGGGCAGCAGGATTGGTAATGGCTATCGTAGGTGGTGCATTGATGCCTCCATTACAGGGTGCAATTATTGATCTCGGTACAGTAGCTGGTTTACCAGCAGTGAATGCATCATTTGTATTACCATTAATATGCTTTATTGTGATTGCTATTTATGGTTATCGCTGTTGGAAGGTATTGAAATAATAAATAATATTGACCTGCACCTTAAAATATTTAGAAACATAAGGTGCAGGTTTTTTCTGTTTGATTGACAGTCGTCATCATTCTGTAAAGGTATTAGCTAGTAAAATTTTGACTTCCGTCCCTCCTGTTGGGCGGCGTTGAATAGTTAAGGTAGCATTCAGTTGAGCAGTACGTTCCTGCATAATATTTAAGCCGTAATGTCCCTCCGGTTCATCCAAAGAAGGAATGCCGATACCGTTATCGGCAACAATAATTTCATTTTCGCCGTCTTGATTGGTATGTGCGATCACCTCAATTAAGGTCGCTTGAGAGTGTTTAATCGCATTCAGTAACGCTTCTCTCACAACTTGTAATGCGTGTACCAACTGTTGTGCCGTGAAAATTTGTGATGGCAGTGAACATTCTAAGGTAATTTGGGCATCACTTTGATTACGCAATGATTCAATTACCTGCTCCAACGCTAACTTGAGATTGGCTTCTTGAATGGTTAAACGGAAAGTGGAAAGAAGCTCCCTCAATTGTACATAACCATCATTAAGTGCCTGTTCAAAATCAGTGATAATTTTAAAACTTTTTTCTTTAGCTTGCGGATCGTTGCTTTTTAAAGCGTGTTTCAGCAAAGTGAGCTGGATTTGTAAAAATGCCAACACTTGTGCTAATGAATCGTGTAGTTCTCTGGCGATAATTGAACGTTCTTCCATTAATACTAATTGTTGTTGCTGGCGTTGAGTTTGAATAAAGTAAATTGCTCGCCCAAGCATTTGTGCAACACTTTGCATTAGTCGTAAATCAGGGCAAGGTAAGCCTGCTTGCCAACGTAAACAGGAGAGAATTTTGCCGTTGACACTGATTTTTTGCTCTTGCCACGGATAATTCTCTTCCGCTTTGCCTGATGAGAGATCAAGATGCTCTGCGCCATAAACAATCAGTTTAATATAGCGTAAATGTTCACTGGCGCGAATTTCGGAGATCACTTCAGTTAATTGATTGTAATCCAGATCAATGTGGGTAATTTTTTGTGAAGTATGAAACAACATTGAGAGTGTACGATTTAATTGACTTAATTTTTTCGTTTTTTCGTTCACTTTTTCTTCTAAGAACCAGTAAAGTTTCTGTAACTCGTTAGCCATTTTGGTAAAAGTTTCAGAAAGCGTGCCAAGTTCGTTTGGTTTATCCACATCTAACGGAATATGTTTAAAATGTCCGTTTTGAACTTGCGTACTCGCTCGTACTAATTTTTCGATTGGGTTTAGCACTTCGCGCTTCATATACCACAGCATATAAGAGCCGATCAGCAAAATAGTGATAATTGAGAAGATACTAATTAGTATCGCCATAATAATTTTACGTTCGGAGAAATGTTGCAATTCGGCGACAAAATCATCTACCTTAGTAACATATCGATCGACTTGAGCTTGATATTGGTTAATTTGTTGTTGTCGAACAAAACTGCTCATCTGCTGCCAATTATTGATCACATTTTGATAAGCAGCTTTTACATTATCTGGCACAAAGTAGCTATTTTGTAGATCATTTAATGTTTTTTCCTGCAAAGTTTGTGTATATTGCTGCAAATTGTGTGCAACTGTATCTTTCTCGTGTTCCATTTGGTAAATCAGGCGATAAGCCTGCATACGCAGTGAACCGGCTAAATTGATCGCTTCTGCATCACTTTGGCTACTGATTAAAAGCGCAAATACTAAGGAAATACAAAAACTTGCCAATAAAATAATACCGATTAAATATTTTGCAATGCGAGTTAAAACCGAATACTTCGCCACGTTTTTCTCCAAATCGTTAAAAAGTAAGGCTGGCATTTTACTCCGGTGACAATATTATGGCGATAACTGACCACTGTTTTTGTAAAAAATAGGAACTCGTTGTTTTGATTTATCTCAAGAAAAAAGCAAAAAAACAGAATATACCTCATAGAGGTTACTGACTTGCGGTAGTTTATTTCGATAATAATCACCGATTAATTAATCGTTATAAAGCTTGCGTCAATTATGCAGAATATAGACTTATCTCGGCGAAAATTCCTTAGTGGAAAGATCCGTGAATCAACAGTGGTAGTAAATAAAAAAACGATTTTACCGCCGTGGGCGGACAAAGAGATATTTTTCCAACAATGTACACAATGCGGAGATTGTATTACGCAATGTGAAACGCAGGTGTTAATCAAGGATGAATGCGGTTATCCGCAGGTTTCTTTTCAGCAGTCGGAATGTACATTTTGTCAGAAATGTGTTGAAGCCTGTCAACAACCGATATTCCGGCCGACCACAACTGAAGCTTGGCAGCATAAAATTTCAATAGCAGATAATTGTTTGACCAATAAGCAGGTTGAGTGCCGAAGCTGTCAGGATAGTTGTGAGTGGCGAGCGATTTCTTTTAAACCGATGTTAGGGAAAGTCGCACAACCGCAATTGAATTTGGAAAATTGTAATGGTTGTGGTGCTTGCGTATCGGCTTGTCCGGTGCAAGCAATTTCAATGTTAGTACAGAATCAGATATAGAGAATGACTGAAAATATTTCTATGGAAAATGCCCAAGAGTGGCATGTATGTGGTGTAGTAGTACAAGGTCGTCCAGATAAACTGGATCAAATTTCCGTAGCTTTGTTAGCAGTTCCACATACTGAGATACACGGTTCCGATCCGAAATTGGGAAAATTAGTGGTCGTAATGCAATCACATAACCAACGGATTTTATTGGAAAATATGGAGAACGCCCGCAATATTGACGGTGTGATTAATGTTTCTTTGGTTTATCACCAACAGGACTTAGGCGAGTGATTTTTTAGTGGGGAGATAATGATGAATTTAAGTCGACGTGATTTTATGAAAGCCAATGCAGCCACAGCGGCAGCAGCGGCTATCGGTATGACAATTCCTATCAAAAATGTTGAAGCGGCAGATACTTCAATCAGATGGGAAAAAGGAGTATGTCGTTTCTGTGGTACCGGATGTGGCGTATTAGTGGGGACTCAAAATGGTCGAGTTGTGGCATCACAAGGTGATCCGGATGCGGAAGTAAACCGCGGTTTAAACTGTATTAAAGGATACTTCTTGCCAAAAATTATGTACGGAAAAGACCGTTTAACTCAACCGATGTTAAGAATGAAAGACGGTAAATATGCCAAAGATGGCGAATTCCAGCCGGTCAGTTGGGATGTTGCTTTTAAAACAATGGCAGAGAAATTTAAAGCAGCGATGGCGAAAAATGGTAAAAACGCTGTCGGTTGTTTCACTTCCGGACAATCTACCATTTGGGAAGGTTACGCTTTAAATAAATTATTTAAAGCCGGTTTGCGCTCCAACAATGTTGACCCGAACGCACGTCACTGTATGGCTTCTGCAGCGGTTGCCTTTATGCGTACTTTCGGTATTGATGAACCTATGGGTTGTTATAACGATATCGAACAGGCGGATGTCATGGTGCTTTGGGGTTCTAATATGGCGGAAATGCATCCGATTTTGTGGTCTCGGATTTCTGACCGTCGTTTATCTAATCCGGATTGTAAGATTGCCGTACTTTCTACTTTTGAACATCGCAGTTTTGAATTAGCGGATTATGGTTTGGTGTTCACGCCACAAGCTGATTTAGCAATTTTGAACTATATTGCCAATTACATCATCCAAAATAATGCGGTAAACGAAGACTTTGTCAGCAAACATACCGTCTTTAAAAAAGCAGCTACTGATATTGGATATGGTTTGCGTCCAACAGATCCGCGTGAAAAAGCAGCGAAAAATCCGGGCAGCGACAAAATGGAAAACTTCACTTTTGAAGAGTTCAAAGCGTTTGTTTCTGAATATACATTAGATAAAGCACACGAAATCAGTGGCGTGGATAAAGGCTTATTGGAAGAGTTGGCAAAAATTTATGCTGATCCAAATAAGAAAGTGGTTTCATTTTGGACAATGGGCTTTAATCAACATACTCGTGGTGTGTGGGTCAACCAAATGATGTACAACGTACATCTATTAACGGGTAAGATTTCTAAACCGGGTTGTGGCCCGTTCTCTTTAACCGGTCAGCCTTCCGCTTGCGGTACAGCTCGTGAAGTGGGAACTTTTGCGCACCGTTTACCAGCGGATTTAGTGGTAACTAACCCTAAACATCGTGAGCATACAGAACAACTTTGGAAGATACCTGCTGGTGTTATATCTGAAAAAGTCGGTTATCACGCGGTGTTACAGGATCGTATGCTCAAAGATCGCAAGATGAATGTACTTTGGGTGATGTGTAATAACAATATGCAGGCAGGTCCGAATATTAATCAGGAACGTTTACCTGGTTGGCGAGATCCGGAAAACTTTATTATTGTTTCTGACCCTTATCCGACATTAAGTGCTATTTCTGCGGATTTAATGTTACCAACCTCTATGTGGGTAGAAAAAGAGGGCGCTTATGGTAATGCGGAACGCCGTACTCAATTTTGGCATCAAATGGTGAAAGGCCCGGGTGAATCTAAATCCGACTTGTGGCAATTAGTAGAATTTTCTAAATATTTCACCACTGATGAGATGTGGCCGGCAGAAATTTTAGAGAAAAATCCTGAGTTTAAGGGTAAAACACTTTATGAAGTATTGTTTACTAACGGTCAAGTCAATAAATATCCGAACAGTGAAATCGGCGATTATCTGAATGATGAAGCGGAACATTTCGGATATTACATCCAAAAAGGATTATTTGAAGAGTATGCTTCATTTGGACGAGGTCATGGTCACGATTTGGCACCGTTTGATATGTATCATAAAGCGCGCGGTTTACGTTGGCCGGTGGTTGACGGTAAAGAAACATTATGGCGTTACCGTGAAGGCTATGATCCATATGTTAAAGCCGGTGAAGAAGTCAGCTTCTATGGTAAACCGGACAAACGTGCTGTCATTCTTGCTGCACCTTATGAGCCACCTGCAGAAGTGCCGGATCAAGAGTACGATCTATGGTTATCAACCGGTCGTGTGCTTGAACATTGGCATACCGGTACGATGACTCGCCGCGTGCCGGAATTGCATCGTGCCTTCCCGACCAACGTGCTTTATATGCACCCGTTGGATGCAAAAGATCGTGGGTTACGTCACGGCGATAAGGCTGTGATAGCTTCTCGTCGTGGACAGATGGAAACTATTATTGATACTCGTGGACGAAATAAACCACCAAGAGGTTTAGTGTTTACTACGTTCTTTGATCAAGGACAGTTAACTAACTTGCTGACATTGGATGCAACGGATCCAATTTCTAAAGAAACTGATTTTAAGAAGTGTGCGGTTAAAGTCACTAAAATCTAAACAAAATTAATAGTTTAGTTGGAGTGGTGATGAGTAAAGAGCGTGTAATTACCCCAGAACGTCGACGTTTCTTAAAAGATGCTACTAAAACAGTCGGTGGATTGGCAAGTTTAGGTATTTTGCTTGGATTGCCGCAAAAGCAGAGCTTAGCGAAAGATGGCGTAGCATTACGCCCTCCGTTTGCTTTGAGTGATGAGCAACAGTTTGCCGAAGCCTGTATTCGCTGTGGACAGTGCGTGCAGGCTTGCCCATACGATATGCTTTATTTAGCATCGTGGATTTCTGATTTACAAGCAGGAACGCCCTATTTTATCGCACGTAAAAAACCTTGTGAGATGTGTGAGGATATTCCTTGTGCTAAAGCTTGCCCAAGCGGTGCATTGGATGCGAATGCCGATGATATTAATCAGGCAAGAATGGGGTTGGCGGTGCTGCTTGATCACGAAACCTGCCTTAACTGGCAAGGTTTACGCTGTGATGTTTGTTATCGTGTCTGCCCGTTAATCGATAAAGCGATTACGCTGGAAATGCAACATAACGAACGCACCGGCAAACACGCCTATCTCATTCCGACAGTGCATTCCGATGCCTGTACCGGCTGTGGTAAATGTGAAGAGGCTTGTGTGTTGGAAGAAGCGGCGATCAAAGTGTTGCCGATGCAGTTGGCAAAAGGGGTTCTCGGGCATCATTACCGTTTCGGTTGGCAAGAAAAAGATAAGGCAGGTCATTCGTTGTTTGAAGGCGAAACCATCAGTTTGCCGGTACGACAGCCGGAGGTGAAATAATGGCGAACTCACCAAAAGAGGCAGGAAAAGAGGCTCGACAAAAATTGGGTTGGTGGCACGCCAATCGCTTTTTGTTATTACGTCGTTTAAGCCAATTCAGTATCTTGGCGATGTTTTTGAGCGGGCCGTTATTTAATGTTTGGATTTTAAAAGGCAATTACAGCGGCAGTCTGTTGCTGGATACCGTTCCTTTAACCGATCCGTTAATTACGTTGGAGAGTTTAGCCAGTGGTTTTCTACCGAGTTTGACGAGCTTAATCGGCGTTGTCATTGTGATTGCCTTTTATGCGATTGTCGGTAGTAAAGTGTTCTGCGGTTGGTGTTGCCCTTTGAATGTGGTCACCGACAGTGCGGCTTGGTTACGGCGCAAATTGGGCTGGCGACAAACATTAAAGCTTTCACGCAATTTACGTTATTGGCTGTTAGCCTTAATTTTAATTGGCAGTGCAATCAGCGGCACATTATTGTGGGAGTGGCTGAATCCGGTGGCAGCGTTAGGACGCGGCTTAATCTTCGGTTTCGGTGCCGGTATCTGGTTGATTGTGGCTGTATTTGTGTTTGATTTATTAGTGGTGGAACACGGTTGGTGCGGGCATTTATGTCCGATTGGCGCAACTTATGGCGTGATTGGTGCCAAAGGCATTATCCGCGTAAAAGTGATCGATCGGCAGCGTTGTGATAACTGTATGGATTGTTATAACGTCTGTCCTGAACCACAAGTTTTACGTTCACCATTACACGGTAAAAAAGACGAAAGCCAACTTGTGCTTTCCAAAGATTGTATCAGTTGCGGACGTTGTCTTGACGTATGTGCTGAAAATGTTTTTAAGTTTTCGACAAGATTTAATCCTTCTCAGGAGTGAAAAATGGTAAAAAAAATCAAAGTATTCTCTGCCACCGGTTTGTTGTTGGCGAGCCTATTCTCTGTATCGGTATTTGCTGTAGAGGGGAACCCGAATAATGTTTCTTTAGAAAAAGAGGGTATTCCTATGGCAAATGCGGCAGAAAATGTTGCACCAGCAGTGCATAATGTACCGAAAGAACAGAATGCACCAGCATTAAACTATGTGAATCAGCCGCCGCTTATTCCACATAGTGTTACCGGTATGCAAGTGACTAAAAATGTGAACCAATGTTTAAATTGCCACAGTGCGGAAAATTCTCGTATTACCGGGGCAACTCGTATCAGCCCGACGCACTTTATGTCGCGTGACGGTGCGATTTCACCGAACGCATCGCCAAGACGTTATTTCTGTTTGCAGTGCCACGTGCCACAAACAGATGCTAAAGCGATTGTGCCTAATGAATTTAAACCGTTGCCGGGTTACGGACAATAAGAGGTAAACTATGACAACAGAAAAAAAACCTAATATTATCAAGCGTTTTTGGAAATGGTTTAGAAGCCCGAGCAAAATTGCAGTCGGTACGTTGTTAGTGGTGGCGTTTATTGCCGGTATCGTTTCTTGGGTCGGATTTAACTATTCACTTGAGCAGACCAACACTGAAGAGTTCTGTGCAAGCTGCCATACCAACGATGTCTATCCGGAATATTTGCATACCGCGCACTATCAAAACCGTAGCGGTGTCAGTGCAAGTTGTCCTGATTGCCACGTTCCGCACGAATTTATTCCGAAAATTGTGCGTAAAATTAAAGCGGCACGTGAGGTTTATGCCTATTATATGGGTTACACCGACACGTTGGAAAAATTCAATCAGCGTCGTGCGCATATGGCAGAACGTGAATGGGAGCGTATGAAAGCCAACAATTCACAGGAATGCCGTAACTGTCATAAATTTGACCGTATGGACTTCTCTCAACAAAAATCAGTGGCTGCCAGAATGCACGAATTGGCGATTAAAGAAAATCGTACTTGTATCGATTGTCACAAAGGTATTGCGCACCAACTTCCTGATATGAAAGGCTTGCCGCCGACATTCAGTAATGTGAAAGAAGAGAATAAATAAGCATTAGGTGCTTGGTGGAAAAAAGGAATGGTGTCGAAATTTCGACACCATTTTTTTCGCTTAACACAGAGAGAAATGAGTAATCGTATTAAGCAAAAAATTTTTTTAAGTATGTGCAAATCGATGTGCGAAGTTTGCCACTTTTGTTGATAAAAAGGTAAACAATTTTGTCTATTAAAATGATAGATTTTGTAGGAAAGCACCGCAAGACAAAAGCCAAGTCAGTAATGACTTGGCTTAAGTTTAAGATAAATAAGCGCATTATTTAATTAACTGTTTTGCCTCTTCAATTGCTTCTGCAACCCGTTGCGGTGATACGCCGCCTTTGGCGCAACGTTTATTTAAACAGGATTCCAACGAAAGAATAGCATACACATCTTCGCTGATGACATCGCTGAAACGTCTAAATTCATCGACACGTAACTCTTCCAACGCTTTGGATTTGCTAATCGCATAAACCACTGCTTCGCCGACAATATGATGAGAATCACGGAAAGGAACACCCTTCGCAACTAAATAATCGGCAAGCTCGGTGGCATTTGAGTAGCCTTTCAAGGCGGCGTTACGTGTTTTTTCTTGATGCACTTTGATGTCTTCGAGCACTAATGCCGCCATATCAAGGCAAGCGTGCCAAGTGTCAAGTGCATCAAAAATGCCCTCTTTATCTTCCTGCATATCTTTGTTGTAGGCGAGCGGTAAACCTTTGACCGTTACCAACATTCCGTTTAATGCGCCAATAACACGTCCGGCTTTACCACGAATTAATTCGCAAGCATCCGGATTTTTCTTTTGTGGCATTAATGAAGAACCGGAGGTGACGCGATCGGATAATTCAAGGAAATTGGCTTCACCGCTGTTAAAGATAATTAAGTCTTCGGCATAACGGGAAAGATGCACCATACTTAACGAGGCAGTTGCCAACAGTTCAATGATGTGATCACGATCGGAAACGCTATCTAAACTGTTGCGAGTTGCACGTTGGAAACCAAGATCTTTAGCCAACTGTTCACGATTGACGGCATAAGCCGTTCCTGCCAAAGCCCCCGAACCTAATGGGCAAGTGTCCAAACGGCGATAAGCATCGGCAAGACGGGAAAAATCACGTTCCAACATTTCAAAATATGCCATACACCAGTGGGCAAAGGTGATTGGTTGAGCGCGTTGTAAATGAGTGTAGCCCGGCATTACCGTATTTTGGTTATTTTCAGCGGTAACAATAAGTTGGCTTTGTAAATGGCGAATAGATTGTTGCAAAGAGGTGATTTCCTGTTTGCACCATAATTTAATATCCAACGCTACTTGATCGTTACGACTACGACCGGTGTGTAGTTTTTTGCCGAGATCGCCGATTTTTTCAATGAGTTTACTTTCCACCCAGCTATGAATATCTTCCGCATCATCTTGCAGAATCATCTCCGGATTATTTGCTACTGCTTCTTTCAGTTCAAGCAGTGCCGCTTCAACCTGTTTCTGTTCCGCTGTGCTGAAAACATTTACGCTGACCAGTGCTTTCGACCAGCCAATAGAACCTTCGATATCCTGTTGTGCTAACCGATAATCGAAACGTAATGAATCATTAAAATTTTTAAAACGTTGATCCGCCGCTTGTGTAAAACGTCCGCCCCAAAGTGCCATAATTTATTCCTCAAAAAATGAAACCGCCAAAGCCGGCGGCATTCTTTATCATTAAGTTTTATGTTGCACCGAATTAAGGTGCAATTCTTGTGCCAATATGTTGTCCGGAAAATAAATCTGCTAATTTTTCCGGTTTTTTCCAGTTTGCAATTTCAACGGCTTGATTTAATGCTTGTGCTGCGGTGAGTGCAGCTTTCACTTTGACAATCATACCATCTGTAATCACTTGTTCTGCAATTAATTTTTCGATTTGAGCCGTATTCAGTTCGGCAATCAGATTTTTTTGCTGATCAAGCACACCGTCAACATCCGATAACATCACTAATTCCGCTTGTAACAAAGTTGCAATCGCAGTGGCTGCCTGATCCGCATTGACATTCATTAGCCGACCGTCATCATCAATCGCAATTGAGCTGATAATCGGTAGAAAATCCGCCTTTAAAAGAGTATTTAATAAAGCAGCCTGTTTAGGTTGAACGGTTGCAACGTGTCCTAATTCCGCATCAAGCTGTGTTGCGGTGGTTAAATTGCCATCACCCAAACTTAACCCGACCACATTTAAACCGGCAGTTTTTGCCATTGCGACCAATTTTTTATTGGCAATTCCCGCCAATGCGCCGGTAATAATATCAATTTGATCCGCCGGTGTAACGCGTAAGCCCTGTTTTTTCTGTACCGGCAGATTTAAACGTTGCATCAGTTCGTCAACAATACAACCTCCGCCGTGGACGATCACAATTTGTCGCTGTTGTGTGCGTTTAAATTGTGCCAAAGTTGAGATCAGATTTTGCATCGCTTGCGGTGTGTCCAACAAAGCACCGCCGACTTTAATCACTAATGGTTTCATTGTCTTAAATCAATCCTAATGTTGGTTCAAAGCCGAAACGGATATTGGCACATTGAACCGCTTGTGCCGCTGCACCTTTCAATAGATTATCTTCCGCGCCGACAATAATAATATGTTGATCTTTAATCGCAAAAGCGATATCGCAATAAGGCGTGAATTCCACCGCTTTAATGCTTGGAAAACCTTTGTCATAAAGACGCACTAACGGTTTATCGTGATAAGCCTGTTCAAATGCAGATTTCACTTGTTGTGTATCGACATTCGCTTTTAATTTTGCCGTAATTGTCGCCAAAATACCACGTTTAAAGTTGCCCAAATGTGGGGTGAAAATCACTTCTCTGCCTAAATGAGTGGCGATTTCCGGTTGATGACGATGTGTAAATACGCCGTAAGGATTAAGGCTGACTTCGCAAAAACTGGAAGTGAGACTGGCTTTACGACCAGCACCACTGACACCGCTGACTGCATTAATGATAGGTAATTGTTGTTCATCCAATAGGTCATTTTCAATTAACGGTTTAAGGCAAAGTTGAGAAACGGTTGGATAACAACCAGCGACAGCAACCAAATCAGTCTGTTTAATCTGTTGTTCATTCCATTCTGCCAAACCGTAAGCTGCTTTTTCTAACCATTGTGGATATTGATGTTTAAAACCATAAAACTTTTGATAGAACTCAGCATTATTCACACGGTAAGTGCCAGATAAATCGAATACTTTACAGGCATTGTCTAAAAAAATTGGTGCGAGTTGGTGACTTACTTCGTGAGCAGTAGCAAGAAAAACGCAATCTGCATATTTAGCTAATTCAGTTAAATCTTGCGGTAATGGTTGTAAAGGTAAATCAACAACGTTTTTTAGTTGTGGATAAATCTCGGAAATAGGTTTATCTTTATCCAGACTGTTTTCAGAAACATAGAGTCCGCAAAGTTCAAATTGTGGATGTTTAGTAATAATGTTGGCGAGTTCAGCTCCTGTATAACCACTCGCCCCAATGATGAGTGTTTTTAGCATAGTAAATAAAATAATGATTAATTATGCTAATATTTTGCATAATTATTTTATTTGAATCAATGTTTATTTGAGGTAAATATGGCAAATCTTCCCGATTTTCTTTCTTTATATTCACAACTTATTGAAATTCCGACAATCAGCAGTACAGATAATCCTAAACTCGATCATAGTAACCAACCGTTAATTGAGAAATTAGCAAGTTGGTTGCACGATCTTGGTTTTAAAGTCGATATTTTACCAATTGCTGGTTCAAATTATAAATTCAATTTATTAGCGACTTATGGCGAAGGTGCTGGTGGATTATTGTTGGCAGGGCATAGTGATACCGTGCCGTTTGATGCTGGTCGTTGGCAGTTTGATCCTTTTAAACTAACTGAGAAAGATGGGCGTTTTTATGGCTTAGGTTCAGCCGATATGAAAGGTTTTTTTGCCTTTATTGTTGATACTTTGCGAAATATGGATCTAACAAAATTGCAAAAGCCATTGCGTATTTTGGCAACAGCGGATGAAGAAACCACAATGTTGGGGGCAAGAACGTTTGTGCAGCACGCGGAGATTCGTCCGGATTGTGCTATTATCGGTGAGCCAACTTCGTTGCAGCCGGTGCGTGCTCATAAAGGACATTTCGGTGATAGCGTGACAGTAATCGGGCGTTCCGGACATTCTAGTGATCCTGAAAAGGGAGTGAATGCGATTGAAATTATGCATCAAGCGACAGCACATTTAATTGAATTGCGCAATGAGCTGAAAGCGAAGTTTCATAATGATTTTTTTGCGGTACCGTATCCGACAATGAATTTTGGCTCTATTCACGGAGGTGATGCCGTTAATCGTATTTGTGGTTGTTGTGAACTACAGTTTGATATTCGACCGTTGCCGAATATGGGATTGGAATCATTGGATGAAATGGTGCAGGAAAAATTACAACCGTTGATCGAACAATACGGTGATATGATTCAGATTAAGCACCTTCATGATGGTATTCCGGGTTATGAATGTTCACACAAAGCAGAAATTGTGGCTGTGGTAGAAAAATTATTAGGCAAACCTTGTGTGTCTGCTAACTATTGTACTGAAGCGCCGTTTATTCAACAGCTTTGTCCAACTTTGGTGTTAGGACCGGGTTCAATCGAACAGGCGCATCAACCAGATGAATTTTTATCGGCGGAATATATTCAACCGACCAAAGCATTATTAGAAAAATTGATTAGGCATTTCTGTGTCTAAGCAATTTGTGATAATAGTTAAGAAAAATAAATTATTGAACTGTTTTGAATTTTTAAGAAGTTTTATTATGTTAGATATTGTCCTTTATGAACCTGAAATCCCACAAAATACGGGAAATATTATTCGTCTTTGTGCTAACTGTGGCTTTCGCTTGCATTTGATTCATCCGCTTGGCTTTCAGTGGGATGACAAGCGTTTACGCCGTTCCGGTTTGGATTATCACGAATACACCACCATTAAACATCATCAAAGTTACGCTGAATTTCTAGAGAGTGAACAACCGAAACGGTTGTTCGCTTTAACCACTAAAGGCGGGCCAGCACACAGTCAAGTGAAGTTCCAGTTGGGAGATTATTTGATGTTCGGGCCGGAAACCAGAGGTATTCCGATGGCTATTTTAAATACAATGCCGATTGAACAGAAAATTCGTATTCCGATGTGTGCCAATAGCCGCAGTATGAATCTCTCCAATTCAGTGGCGGTTACTGTTTATGAGGCTTGGCGACAGCTGGGTTATCAAGGTGCGGTTAATCTTTATCAAGGAGAACTATGAACGCTTTTATTCACGGCGTATTAGTGACAGGCAGTTTAATTGTCGCTATCGGCGCACAAAATGCGTTTGTACTGAAACAAGGCTTGTTGAAACAGCATATTTTTACGGTTGCTTTAATCTGTTTTTTGTGTGATGTAGTGCTGTTTACTCTCGGAGTATTGGGCTTGGGTTCATTTATTAGCCACAATCAAGTTGCTTCGGTAACATTGGCATTTATTGGTGCCGGTTTTTTATTGATTTACGGTTTGCGGGCTTGGCGCAGTGCTTATCGTGGCAATGCCGGTTTGCAACTGCAAGCCGGAGAAAATAGTGCGTCTTTAGCCAAAACTGTCTTATTAACGTTGAGCGTCACTTTGCTGAATCCGCACGTTTATATTGATACGGTGGTGATTATCGGCGGTATCGGCGGAACATTGGCGTGGCAGGAAAAGATCGCATTCTTAATTGGCGGGCTTTGTGTTTCTGCCACGTGGTTTTTTGGTTTGGCGTACGGCTCAACATTGTTAGCACCGCTATTTCGAAAAGCGATCACTTGGCGAATTCTTGATTTTGTGATTGGCGTGATTATGCTAATGATTGCTTGGAGCTTATTTCAATATGGAATAACGCTGTTGAGCTAATCCTCGACAATTTGTTGCAATTAGGGCTATAATCGCAACGTTTTTATAGGGCAATGCCTTATAAAATGCCCTATATACTGAATGATTAACTTTTCTTAGAAGGAATAAAAAATGGGTTTAAAAAATGTACCTGCTGGTAAAGAATTACCAGATGATATTTATGTTGTGATTGAAATTCCGGCAAATTCAGATCCGATTAAATATGAAGTTGACAAAGAAACCGGTACTTTATTTGTTGACCGTTTTATGGCAACTGCAATGTTCTATCCAGCAAATTATGGTTATATCAACAATACTCTCTCTTTAGATGGTGATCCTGTTGATGTATTGGTACCAACCCCATATCCATTACAACCGGGTTCAGTAATTCGCTGCCGTCCGGTCGGTGTATTAAAAATGACTGACGAATCAGGTCAAGATGCAAAAGTGATTGCCGTACCACACAGCAAATTGACTAAAGAATATGATCACATCAAAGATGTGAATGATATTCCGGCATTATTAAAAGCACAAATCCAGCATTTCTTTGAAAGCTATAAAGCTTTAGAAGCTGGAAAATGGGTGAAAGTAGACGGCTGGGAAGATGTTACTGCAGCACGTGAAGAAATTTTAGCTTCTTTTGAGCGTGCTAAAAAATAATCTTGTCATTTAATGCAATTAAGCCGTTATTCTTTTCAGAAATAACGGCTTTTGTTTTTTTATCTGCATTGCGCTTAATTATTATTTTTCCACGCTTCGTGTGCATCAAGAACACGTGCGGAATAAACCATTGCTGCGCCGGTATTCATTGCGATCGCCACGCTTAATGCCGCTGCAATCTCTTCTTGTGTGCAACCGGCTTTAATCGCGGCATCGGCGTGCACATCAATACAACCATCGCAACGAGTGGTTACCGCACAAGCAAGCGAAATCAACTCTTTGGTTTTCAAATCCAACACGTCATCGCCGGCTTTACTGAGCAGTTGATAAGCCTGCATCGTATTCGGTTGTAATTTGCCTAATAAGCCTAAACGGTTCATTAATTGAGTGCGTAATTTTTTCCAATCTAACATAAGATGCTCCTTAAAATTCTTCATATTGTTGTCTGATGGGCGCTATTTTGCACGATGTTAATTGGACGATAAAGCTGCTAAAATAGCAAAAAACTATGTTTTCGTCTTATTTTGTGAATATGGACAGTATTGATAAATTTTTGGAACTTTTAGATTTAAAAACAGAAATTGATGTTTTTTGTAGCTTTCGTTCGCCCTATTTAATGCAAGCACCGCAAGCGGAAAAAGGGAAAGCCTGTTTTCATTTGCTGTTGAGCGGTCATTGTCAAATGCGATCGGATAAAAGCGTGCACCGTTTGCAAGCCGGTGATTTCTGTTTATGGACGCAAGGCAGTATGCACCAAATTGGCGATGCGGTGGAATATTCTTCCGTGCAGGTAGAGCAACAAAACGGCATTTTGTATCGGTATAATTGCCAACAAGATCCTTCGTTGCAGATGATTTGTGGGCATTACCGAGCAGGGAATCAAGCTGCTGCCGGTTTGTTATCATTGTTGCCGGAACCGTTGATTGTTTCGTTGAAACAGATTCCGCAGTTGAATGCGTTGTCCAGCTTAATTTATCAGGAGGCGTTAGCGCGTCATTTGGGCAGTGCCACCGTAATCAAATCAATGTGTGAAATTTTATTGCTGTTTGCGTTACGTCATCTTTCTTCATTGTCGGAACAGCAGAGTTTAATTCGGCTGTTTTCAGACCCTGCCTTGAGTAAGGCAATTACGCCGATTTTTCATAATTTGGCGGATAATTACACCATTGAACAGTTAGCACAAAAGGCTTATATGTCGCGCGCCACTTTTGCGCGCCGTTTTCAACAGTTAAGCGGAATGGGAGTGCAAGCCTTTGTTCGTTTGCTGAGAATGTCGATGGCGGCGAAGTTGTTACGGCAGACAAATTTGTCATCAAGCCAAATTATGGCACAGATTGGTTATCAATCGGAGGCGGCATTTTTTGATGCTTTTAAAGCACAGTTCGGTACAACACCGGCACGTTATCGCAAAAATTTACTGGCAAATGGGTGAAATGTTAAAAAATTGCTATTGATCTTTAACAGAAAAAAAGAAATGATAGTTAGCATTTTACCGAGAGAACAGGGGAAAAAGATGATGTTATCAACCATTTCTAAACGTATTTTAAGCAGCTGTTTTATCTTATTTTTAGTGGCAAGTTGTGCCGATACCCGCACAATGAATCAGAGTGCGGCGAACCAATATCGTCAAGCGATTACTGCGGAAAAGCAGAAAGGTAATGTTGATACCAGCTCAACAACGGCAAAACGTGTGCATCGAGTGTTTAATCGAATGGTGCCTTATGCGCGTCAATATAATAAAACCGGCGTGCCGTTTGCGTGGGAAGTGTCGGTGATTAAATCAAATGAAGTGAATGCGTGGGCAATGCCGGGCGGTAAAATGGTGGTTTATACCGGTTTAGTCAATAAATTAGGTTTAAGCGATGAAGAGATCGCGGTGGTGATGGGACACGAAATGGCGCACGCATTGTTGGAGCACGGTAAAAGCCAAGCAAATCGCCAGACCGCAGTCGGTGTGGTGGCAGCGATTGTTTCCGTTTCGTTGGCATCTCAAGGAATGGATAGCGGTTTGTCGCAGGATGTGGTCGGCACTGTTGCCGATTTGGGAGTAATAAAACCTTTCTCTCGCAGTGCAGAAAGCGAAGCGGATGAGATTGGTTTAATGTTGAGTGCGCAAGCCGGTTATAATCCGCAGGTTGCTCCCGGTTTATGGGATAAAATGCAGCGATTGGGTGGTGGTGGTAATGTGCCAACTATTTTTTCTACTCACCCGAGCGATCAGTCGCGTAAAGCACATTTAGAAAAATTAATGCCGAAAGCAATGGAGTTATATCAGGCATCAAAAAAATAATCTCATATTGAGGAAATTTCTATGCAAAAACAAAAGCTTGCAATTCCCGGCATCTTGATTGGATGTATTGTTTTCGGTTTGGGCAGTTTGATTGTTGCTCACGTTCCGGTGGGTGCTTATGCCATTGCGTTTTGGCGGTTATTGATTGCGGCAATCATCTTTTTTATTCTCGCAAAAGTGTTTAAACAACCCTTTCCAAAATCAAAATTAGCGATTCGTTATGCTTTGCTGGCAGGTGTGTTTTTAGCTTTTGATTTGGGATTGTGGCACGAAAGTGTGTATGCGGTCGGGCCGGGAATTTCCACCTTATTGAACAGTTTGCAGATTTTCTTTCTTGCCGCTATCGGCTTTTTCTATTTCAAAGAGAAACAGTCCGCAGTGCAGTTGTTCAGTTTAGTGTTGGCGGTTATCGGCGTTTATTTGATTACCGGCAGTGAATTCCAGCACAACGATAATGCCTTGTGGGGCTTTGTCAGTGGCGTTGCCTCCAGTTTGTTGTTGGCGTTATCGATGGTTTATATTCGTAAAACGCACGAAGCCGAGCCTTGTGCCATTTTCCCTTTAATGTTATTGGTCAGTGTCGGCGGTATTTTGGCTTTAATTATCCCTTCGTTGCTGTTTAATTTTGACAATCTTTATCCGACAACCGCCTTGGATTGGTTCTGGGTTTTTGTGTACGGTGCGGTGATGCAATGTTTTGCGTGGGGGATGATCGCCTATTCAGTGCCGTTGTTATCATTGGCGGTAACCGGTTTGTTGCTGCTTTCTGAACCGATTGCCGCACTGGTGATTGATTATTCCGTGCTGGATAAACCAATCAATCTGATTCAATGGTGTGGCGCGGCAATTACGATGTTCGCCATTTATCTCGGTTCGGTTTCCTCACAACCGAAAAAATCGAAAATTCGTTCGTTAAAAAAATAAAATTAAGGGATTGAAGTTTACTTCAATCCCTTTGGTTTGACATTGTTTCAGTATTATTGACCAATATATTCAAACACAATAATTGATCCCGGGTTTGCCATTTTTGATGTTGGCGTGTCATCTAATTGACGACCGTTCCCCATATTGTCAGTTACCACATAAATTTTACGGGTGTCTGGGCTAATCAATGCGTTACGGTAACGGTTGGCACTGGTGAAATATTTCGCTGTGTCGCCTTGTACGTTGCTCGCATCTTCGTTCATTTTTACTTGATAAATCGCACCGCTCTTATAGGTTGCCAATAGTAATGAGTTGCGGAACTCTGGTATTACGCCATCTTTGGGATAATAAACCGCATTACCTGGGGCGATGGTTGGCCAACAAATATATGATAACTTGCCACAAGTCGCATTGGTGTAGTTGTAGTCGTTATTAACCGTGAAGAAGGTTTTTACAGGATCAACCACAGGCTCTTTATAATCTGTTTCTTTTTGCGTTGGCACGCCTTCAGGAATAATGTTCGGATCGAATTTCACATTTTGGCAGTTTTTTGCCGCCGAATAGTTAGCATAAACATAGGCTAAATCATCTTTAAGGCCTGCAACGTGTGGCCAACCGTAGTTTCCGCCTGCTTCCAATTTGTTTAATTCATCATCACTGGAAGGTCCTTGCTCTGTGCTGTAAAGGTTATTACCTACCCAAACTAAGCCTTGTGGATTACGGTGTCCATAAGTATAAACGTGGCTTTTTACACCTTTAATCACTGGGTTATCATCAGGAATTGAGCCGTCTTTGTTGATACGCAAACTTTTTCCGTTGTAAGCGCTGTAATCGTGGTTTTTCACTTGCTCAGCGGTTGGCAATTTTTGTGAGGTAATTTCATCACAAACGTGCTTGCCTTGGTTATGCCCTAAATCCCCTGTGGTGTAGTAAATTTTGCCATCGGGACCAAATTTGATGCGTCCGGCGTTGTGATCCACGCCCGCAATAATGTCATCAAGAACGATTTTTTCCTCGCCCAATTTATTCGCTTTGGCATCATAAGTTAAACGAACAATACGAACGAATTTTTTATCGCCATCGTTGTAAGTATAAGCGGCATAGGCATAAGGCTCGCCAGCCTCAAAGTTAGGATCTAATGCCAAGCCTAGCACGCCTTGATGAGGGAATTGCTCATAGGCATTGGCAAAATGATATAACACAGTTTTTTCTCCTGTTTTGGGATCAATGCTAACAATGTTTTTCCCAGCACGTTCAGTCAGCCAAAGTTGTTCTTTCGGCCCCCAAATCATTTCCCAACCACCATCAACATTATTGGTTAATACCGTGGCTTCAAAACGTGAACCAAAATCCACTTTGCCATCTTTACTTACCACATCAATTGCACTTACGTTTGTTGCTGTAAGGGCAAATAAGACTCCTGCAAACATTAGTTTTTTCATTATATTCTCCTATTCTTTAAGAAATCCTGGATTATATGCAGAAAATATTCTCTTTCAATGTGAGATAATGAAACTAATTGTTTCTTAATTGGAAATGATTGATATGTTTTAAGTGTTATAATTTACAATTTATTGCGTTATTAGTATTGAATAGACAAAAATCATTGAAAAATGAAAACAATACTTTCTTAGTACATATATAAAATATGAAAGTAGAAAAAGGATACAGTGAAGTCCATTTATAGATTTTATCTAATTGAGTAAATCCACTTTTCTGATGAGTTCGGCAACATTTTTTGCGTGCATTTTTTCCATTATGTGTGAACGGTGAACTTCAACGGTTCTAACAGAAATATTTAGGCGTTCTGCGATCTGTTTGTTGATATTCCCCTCAATAATCAATGCCAATACCTCTTTCTCTTTTTCACTAAGTTGATCGTAACATTGCTCAATTTGATATTGTTGAAAGCGTTTTTCACTGCGAATGCGTGCGTTTTCTAATGCAGTTTTAAGCTGATCAAAAAGAATCGGTTTTTGTAAAAAGTCGATAGCACCTTGCTTTAATTCATTGACAGCCATATCCACATCGGCAAACGCTGTCATAATAATAACTTGTAATACGCTGTTTTGTTGTTTGAGTATTTTATGTACTTGGCGACCGTCAAAATAGGGCATTCGTATATCCAACAGCACTACTCCCGGTTCAAAAGGGTTAACCTGTTCTAAAAAAGTTTTACTGTTTGACCAACTGACAACATCATAACCTGCTTGAGTAAGCAGAAATGTTGCCGCATCGACCACCGTTTCATCATCATCTAAGATATGTACTTTCACGAGAAACTCCTATTGTTTGTCACCAATTCCCTGATTAATCGGTAATTCCAAAATCACCATTGCACCCTTGTCGGCAGGACGATTTTTGAGATAAATTTCACCTCGCATTGAGTGGATTAGGCGCTGACATAATGTTAACCCAAGACCTAAGCCCTCTTTTTTCCGGCTGCGGAATGGCACAAATGGAAATGCCAATTCGGTTTCTGAAAAGCCTTTACCGTTATCCACAATCAAAATTTGAATGCTGTTTTCTTTCTCCTGTACGCTTATCACGATTTTATTTGCCTGTGCTTGAAGTGCATTGAGTAAACAGTTGCAGAGGATCTGCTCCAACATCGTTTTTTTTATGCAAACTTGCCACTGTTTTGCACAAATTAGTCGTATCTTGGCACGGGAATTATAGTGTTGGCGGATAAAATCAATTGTTTTTTCTAAGCAAGATTTCAGCTCAATATTGTGTAGCCTTTCGTCTTCTTTACCTTTTGCCCAACCGGTAAGGTTGCGCATAATTTGCCGACTGCGATCAACCTGAACTTGTATTTTATCCAAAATTTGCAATTCAAATGTTGCGTCGGATCGTTGTTTTAGCTGTTGTTTCAGTCCTTCGCTGTACATTCCGATAGCGGTAAGCGGCTGGTTAATTTCGTGCGCAATGCCGGCACTCATTTCCCCCAAAATACTTAAGCGGTCGGCTTTTATCAGTTGTTGTTCATAAAGGCGCATTTCCTGATGGGCTTGGGTTAACGCTTTGCTTTTACGATGAACCTGATAACTAATCCATAAATAATTGAAAATAATAAAAAATAGAAGCAACAATAATTGCCACTGGTGCTGATTAATCCAATATTTTACGCTTTGCCATAAATTTTGTTGTTGTGGATGACGGAAAAGATTTCGCAAAATATTGTCTGCCTGTTGGTCGGAGTAAGGCGGATTCCATTGCGGTAAATCTGCCGGAACATCACCGAGCAGAATGGTCATCATTTTTTTCACGATGTTATCCGGCACTTGTGCCATTGCCGCTAACGACCAGTTTGGTAACAGCGGTGTGCTGGAAACACAGCCTAAGTAGTTACTTTGTGGGGCTAGCACACGGAAATCCGAGAAATTGACTTTCCCTTCACGAGCTAAATCTTCCAAGATACAAACAGGCACAATAGCAGCATCAACTTTATGCTGTTGCAGCCAGAAAACGGTATTATCAACCGGAAAACCGCTGAAGCGGAAAAAAATGTTTTTACCTTCAACTAAACCTTGTTGATATAACACGTTGTAGCCGAGCAAGAAACCACCAAAGGCATTTTCGCCAACTGCACTTAATGTTTTCCCTTTTAAATCAGTGATGTGATGAAAATCACTCTCTGTATTGACTAAAATCGCACTGCCAACTTTACCGGCATTGGTGTGTTGCTGACGAGGGGATTGCAATGTTGCCAACCAACGGACCGGCTGATCATTGAGATAAAAAAATTGTGATTGATTGGTTAAAATAAAGTCAATGTTATCGGCTTTATCTTGGGAAAGATCGTCAAGTTGCAACGGCACCAACGAAAAATGCTGTTGTGGATAACGCTGATTTAACCAATTTATCCACGGTTGCCACTGTTGTGATAAAAAAGTTTCTCCGCGCTGTGCCAAAATACCGATTTTCCAATTATCTGCGCCGGCAAAAAAAGGGAAGAGCGACAGCATTATGTAAGTCAGTGAAAGCACAATGAATTTTCTCAAAATTGCCTCCTATTTTTTGACTCAGATCAATACCCATACTATTTATGTGGAAAACCACAATAGATACCGATTTTAGGGTAAACCACAATACGATAGAACCAACAATAGCACAAAACGACAATAGTGGGGAAATTATGGATAGTGTCAAACGAACAGCACTTAAATCGCTGACCGCACTCACTTTCGGCGCAAGTTTGATTCCGCTTGAAAGTATTGCGTTTCAGCCACCTAGACGTGGCGGTGATCAACAGCATCGTTATGCGATGATTATTGATTTACGCCGTTGTATCGGTTGTCAATCTTGTACCGTCAGCTGCAATATCGAAAATCAAACACCGATCGGTGAATTTCGTACAACGGTACGTCAATATGAAATTACCGATGGTAAGCAGACAGTAAACAACGTGTTATTACCACGATTATGCAACCATTGCGATAATCCGCCGTGCGTGCCGGTTTGCCCGGTGCAGGCAACTTATCAACAAAAAGACGGCATTGTCGTTATCGATAATGAACGTTGTGTCGGTTGCGCTTATTGCGTTCAAGCTTGCCCTTATGATGCCCGTTTTATCAATGAAGAGACCAAAACAGCAGATAAATGCACGTTTTGTGCGCATCGTTTGGAGGCAGGTTTATTACCGGCGTGCGTGGAAAGTTGTGTCGGTGGGGCACGTATTATTGGCGATCTTGCCGATCCGAACAGCCAAATCAGAAAACTGTTTGATAGTCATAAAGATCAATTAAAAGTGTTGAAACCGGAAGCAGGAACACAGCCGCACGTTTTCTATTTAGGGCTTGATGATGCGTTTGTAAGCCGTGTACAGGGACAACCTATGCTTTGGCAAGGTAAGGGGGAATAATGATGATTCGCGAAGTTTTAGTTGAACCGCAAGCCATTGCGTGGCTACCTTGGGCAGTAAGTTATTTCTTCTATATCGGCTTGGCATTATGCGCCATTATTGCCGCACTTTGTCTTCGCTTTTTTGTTAAACCCTATCAGCCTAAGTCGGAATTGATAGCGTTGTTAGTCGCATTAAGCTTTGCCATTGTTGCACCGATTGCGCTCACTGCGGATTTACATCAGCCGGGAAGAGTGTGGCATTTCTATGCTTATTTGGCTAATTGGTCGTGGATGGCGTGGGGCTCAATTTTCCTACCAATTTTTATGTTGAGTTTGGTCGGTTATATTCTGTTTTTATTGCGTCAATTACCGCAACGTCCAACACAAAAATGGTTGGCATTGCTTTATGTCGGCAATTTAAATAACGCGCTTTGGTGTTGGATTTTTAGAATTTTAACTATCATCAGCAGTGTCTTAATTCTGCTTTATACTTCAATGGAAGTATATAACGTTGCTGCGCGTCCGTTGTGGCATCAGCCTTGGCTTATCCCATTGATTATTTTCAGTGCGTTGCCGAGCGCAATTCTGTTAACACATTTTGCGATTTCTATGATTAACGGTACAAATAATAAAGTGCTGATGAAACCATTAGTGATTGCTTGTTTGCTGTTATTAGCCGCGACCGTTGGAGCTATCTATTATCACTCATCAGAAACTGCGTTGGATTTATCCACTTTGTGGCAAGCTCGTCCGGCGGTGGCGTTCACTGCTGTGATTTGGGGATTGACCTTATTGTTGGCACTGTTCAGCGCACAGGCAAAAACAATGCAATGTCTGTTATTAATTGCTTCACTTATCTTAACCGCAATGGTTCGTTGGGTGTTGTTACTTGAAGTGCAAACTGTCGCAAAATATAACGCATTAATGAACCCATATCACTTTAATTGGGGCGTTGACGGCGGATTAGGAATGCTTTCGGTAGCCGGTTTATGGGTGACTGTAAGTGTGATTTTGTGGCAATTATTCGGATTAATTAATAAGGAGCAGCGTAATGGATAATAAACGTCGTAATTTACTTAAAGGCGGTTTGGCTGTTGGTGGTGCTGCTGCTTTTGTAGCCGGTTATTCACCAAAAGTGAAAGAAATTGCTAATGGCGTTTTCACAGGTTCTTCCGGTGAAAAAACCAAACATAATATTCACGGTAATTCACTCGCACCGGAATATAAGGTTGAGAATAATAAAGTGATGCCGAATACCGATCAAATTGTGTGTAATACCCAATGTATGGGTTGTTGGACACTTTGCGGTTTGCGTGCTCGAGTGGATTTGAAACAGAATAAGGTCATTCGCATCAGCGGTAATCCGTATCATCCGCTTTCTGCCGATGAATATTTGAATTACAACACCTCGTTACAACAGGCAGAATTAAGTGTAGCAGGTGAAAACGGCTTGGAAAATCGCTCCACCGCTTGTGCACGTGGTGCGGCGTTTATGGAAGGGGTAAACAGCCCTTATCGCATTACGCAACCATTAAAACGTGTGGGTAAACGTGGCGAAGGTAAATGGAAAACCATTAGCTTTGAACAATTAATTGAAGAAGTGGTGAATGGTGGTGATCTGTTTGGTGAAGGTCATATTGATGGCTTAAAAGCGATTCGCGATTTGAAAACGCCTGTAGATGCGGAAAATCCGGATTTCGGCCCGAAAGCGAACCAGCTTTTCGTGACTTTTGCCGGTCCGGAGGGTAGACAGCCGTTATTGCAACGTTTTGCGAATAACAGTTTCGGCACTATTAATTTTGCTTCTCACGGCTCTTATTGCGGTTTGTCCTATCGTGCTGGTTCCGGTGCGGTGATGAATGATTTGGATAAAAATTCACACGCAAAACCGGATTGGGATAATTGTGAATTTATTCTCTTTATGGGAACTTCACCGGCACAGTCAGGCAACCCGTTTAAACGTCAGGCACGTCAATTAGCGAAAAAACGTGCGGGAGATAATTTTGATTATGTGGTGGTTTCTCCTCGATTGGAATTAACGTCAACACACGCTACGCAAAACAATCGTTGGGTGCCGGTTTTACCGGGCGGTGATTTAGCGTTGGCATTGGCAATGTTGCGTTGGATTATTGAAAATGAACGCTTTAATGCAGATTACTTATCATTACCGAGCCAATTTGCAATGCAGCAGGCAGGCGCAGCAAGTTATTGTAATGCCTCCCATTTATTTATCGTTGAGCCACAACATCCACGCTTTGGTCAAGCATTGACAGAACAGGATCTGTTTGATGTTGCACCGGATGCGGAAGATAAAGTGGTGGAAAATTATGATTTAGTCAAAAATGCGGAAGATGATCAATTTGTTGCTGCTAAATCGTCCGCAAAAGCGCAAATTTGGGTGGATGAAACCGTTACCTTAAAAGATGGCTCTGCTGTGGCAGTGAAATCGGCATTGACTTTATTAAAAGAGTCTTGCTTTGAACATACATTGCAAGAGTACGCGGCGTTGTGTGGAGTGCCGGTGGCAACAATCGAAGCATTGGCAAAAGAATTTACTTCACACGGACATAAAGCGGTTGCCATTACTCACGGCGGCACAATGCAAAGCAATGGTTTTTATACCGCGTGGGCGATTTTATTGCTCAATGTGATGATTGGTAATATGAACAAGAAAGGCGGAATGAGTGTCAGCGGCGGTAAATTCAAAGATTTTGCGCCCGGTCCTCGTTACAATCTAGCGACTTTCCCGGATATGGTGAAACCAAAAGGCACAAATTTAGCGCGCAGTAAACGTGAGTATGAAAAATCAAGTGAGTTTAAACGCAAAGCGGCGCAAGGCTCGCCTTATCCTGCACGTGCAGCTTGGTATCCGTTTGTTGGCGGTCAAATGTCGGAAATGATTACCTCCGCCTTGCAAGGTTATCCTTATTCATTAAAAGCGTGGATTAGCCATATGACCAATCCATTATATGGTTTAACTGGTATTCATCATATCGCTGAAGAGAAGTTACGTGATCCGAAAGTGTTGCCGTTATTTATTGCTGTGGATGTTTTTATGAATGAAACCACTGCGTTGGCGGACTATATCGTGCCGGATACACACAACTTTGAAAGCTGGGGCTTTAGTACGCCGTGGGCAGGGGTGCCGACTAAAACCAGCACGGCGCGTTGGCCGGTTATTCAATCCGCAAATGCCAAGAATGCCGATGGCGAAACTATCTGTATGGAAAGTTTTATCATTCACGTTGCCAAGGCAATGGGCTTGCCGGGATTTGGTGAGAATGCCATCAGCGATAATCAGCAGCAGACTTATCCATTAAACTGCAGTGAAGATTATTTCTTACGTGCTGCCGCCAACATCGCTTTTGACGGTAAACAGCCGGTGAATGATGCGACACAGGAAGATCGTTTATTGTCCGGTGTTGAACGCATTATGCCGTTGCTTAATAAAACTTTAAAACCGGAAGAGGTGTTGAAAGCCGCGACCGTTTTCTGTAAAGGCGGACGTTTTGCACCGTTTAACAGTGCGTGGGACGGTGAAAATATGACAGCAAAATGGAAAGCGTGCTTGCAAGTGTGGAATCCTACGGTGGCAAAAGCGAAAAATCACCAAAACGGCGAGCATTATCACGGTTGCCCGAAATATTTTGCACCACAATTTGCGGATAATAGTACCGTTGAAAGTCGTTATCCGAAAGCGGAATGGCCGTTTGCTTTAATGTCGTTTAAATCTAATTTGATGAGCAGCATTACTGCGCCATTGTTACGTCTTCATAGCATTAAACCAAGTGGCATTGTGGCAATGAACAGCCAAGATGCGGTTAAATTTAAAATTGCTCACGGTGATTTGGTGGAATTGGCGACACCTGGCGGCAAAGTGAATGTGCAAGTAATAGTTATTGACGGCGTGATGCCGGGTACAATCGCGATTGAACACGGTTATGGACATAAACAACTTGGCGCAACCGGTTATGAAATTGATGGCAAGGTGATTGCTGGCGATGAGCGCATTAAACGGGGCATTAATATTAATGACCTTGGCTTGATTGATGATACCAAACAGATCGCTTCACCTTGGGTTGATTGGGTTTGTGGTTCAGCGGTGCGACAAGGATTACCAGCAAAAATCACTAAGATTTAATAATCACTCTACATAAACTTAATAAGGTGCGCTTTGGTGTACCTTATTTTTTGTAAAGGAATTTATTTGACATAAAAGTTTAACAAACTTTATACTTATCGAGAATTAGTCGGGGTGCTTTGAGGCTGAGAAAATACCCGTTAACCTGATTCAGCTAATACTGACGTAGGGAACTAATGCGAAATTTCTTTATATTTCAATTTGATATTGGAATCTTCTATTTTATTTCTCCTCAGTTAGTCTCTTTATCAATTTCAAGGAAGTGTTTATGCAAATTTATTATTCTCAACAAAAATTTATTAAAAATATGTTATTAAAAACGCTGATTTTTTCTGGTTTATTGGTAATGTTTATGCCAGTTCATCAGGCAAAAGCTGAAGGTCAACTTACTATTTACTGTAGTGTTCAATATCGGGTTTGCGAAAGAATGACACAGATTTTTAGTGAAAAATATAATGTTGATGCGAAATTTGTACGTAACAGTACTGGTTCAACTTTATCTAAAATTAAAGCAGAAAAAACAAAACCACAAGGTGATATTTGGTATGGAGGTACGCTTGAACCACATTTCCAAGCTGCAGATTTAGGGTTACTTTATCCTTATCGTTCCCCCAAGCAGGCAGAAACTATTCCTCAATTGAAATCATTATTGGATAAGCACGGTGAATATACTTCAATTGGCTATATGATTGTGTTGGGAATGGGCGTAAATACGGAAAAATTTAAGCAATTAGGCATTAAAGAGTATCCGAAATGTTGGAAAGATTTGATTGATCCGAAGTTTAAAGATCAAGTACAAATGCCGGATCCGAGAAGTTCCGGTACGGGTTATACTTTTATTGCAACATTGGTACAGTTATTTGGTGAAGATGAAGCATTCCGTTATTTGAAAGCTTTGCATAAAAATATTTCAAATTATGCTCAAAGTGGAACAGAAAAAACCAATCTTTCGCGAGGTGATGCTGCGGTAACTGTCGGTTTTATTCATGGCTATGAGACTGAAAAAGAAAAAGGTGCACCGGTTAAAGCAATTTTACCTTGTGAAGGGGATAGTTATTCTTTAGGTGGTATCAGTATTATCAAAGGCGCACGTAATTTAAAAAATGCTAAATTATTTATGGATTGGGCATTGAGTGCAGAAGCACAAGAAATACCGTGGCGTAAAGAAAAAATGTATCAAATTCCAACTAATATTTACGCAGAAGCTTCTCCAAATTCAGCTGATCCAAAGAAATTACATTTAATTAATTTTGATTTTGATCGTTTCGGTTCAGATGAAGAAGGTAAACGTTTAACAAAGAAATGGCTTGATGAAGTGAAATTGAAATAGATCACGTTGGAATGGGAACGAGAGATTGAACTCTCGTTCCTTTTTTAATGACATTTAGAAGTAGTAACTTACACCAACCTTCACATTGCGACCGGTTCCTTCCATTAAGTTAAATGCTGATACATAATGTTTATCAAATAGGTTATCAATAGCTAAATCAATACGTATATTTTTTAAACTTCCCGATAGTGTCGAAAAGCTAGCTGTTAAATCCGTTAATGTATAACTTGGATAAGATGTATAACCTTTAGGGACACGATCCTGTTTTGCATAGTAACTGATTCTTGCTCCCAGCTTGAGTGCATTTGCAAATAAAGCATAATCAATAGCGGCTGAATATTTATCGGCGTTGATGTTTTCTAAATATTCCCCACTATTTTTATTTTTACCGTGTGTTTGACCATAACTGAATGCAAAAGAAAGATTGTCTATGCTGTATTTGCCTTCTATTTCAAACCCTCGCAAACGAGCGTCTGCAATATTACGATATTGCGAAAGATTCGGCATAAAATTAAAAGCACTATTCGGATGTGAATAGTAGGTTTCGAGATTAATAAGATTTTTCACATCATTTTGGAAAAAGGTGGTGGTTAATTCCGCTTGATCGTTTTGTGTGATTAAATTATTAAAATGAAAATATGCTGAAATTTCTTTATTTTTTGCAACCTCAGGTTTCAAATTAGGATTAGAAACAAATTTATTTGAGGTTGCTCGACTACGACTACTATAGCCAAAATGGTTTCCGGAAGTAAATTTTTCTTGTAATGAGGGAGCTCTGAAGGCTTCATTATAACGTGCGGAAAGATCTAACCAATCTGTGGCTTTCAATAACAACGTTAAAGAAGGATCAGCGATGTTCCTAATAATTTCCTTGGCTTTTTTCTTTGCTTCGATAATTGCCATAACGAATACTTGGTGATAGTACTAATTTATCATTAAACATTGGAATATAGCTTAATAAATAAGTACCAACTACATCTGATTGAGCATTATAGTTATTAGGGCGGAATAAGCCGGCTTCCGTTTGATTGGTTTGTCTAAATGTTTTTGCTTTATCTTGATAATAATCAACTCCATAGGTTAATGTGATGTAATCAAATGCACTGTTGTTTTGTAAGTTAAAGCCCCAAGTCGAGAATTTTGTTGTGTCATGGAGATCATTATCTATTTGATCTTCTAACTCTTTTGTGTTGTTGTGATAGAGTGTAAATTGGGTATCGATATATTTGGAGTCAGGATTAAGACTATAGTTTAACTGGATGCTGCGATCTGTAATTTTTTGCTCGTCGTCGTTTTAGTGCAATGGCGAAAGTTGAGGAAGTTGTTAAAGATAGTGAAAAATGGATAGTAGGAACACAATTATTACGCCAACGATATGGTGACATTATGTTGGAGTTAATAGAATTTCAAGATTTTTCGCTGTTTCACTTAATTCCGCAACAAGGGTTATTTGTAAAAGGTTTTGGGCAAGCTTTTGAAGTAAAGCCGAATAAGCAAATTGATGTGGTTCACCTCGATCAAGGTCATATTAAGTAAAAAGTAATAAACCGTGCTTGTGTGATAATTTGAGGCAAATACAAGCACTATTTTTCCCTATCATCTACTCCAATCAATAAATATTCCCCCTCTATATCACTTAAACTGCGAAAACCAATATTAAAAATTTGATATGGACGAGGGCGAGTTTTAAGTGCCGTGTAATTAAAATTATCGTGGTGATGACCGTGAAAAATTTTTTTCACCCCCATTTTTTCTGCAAGTTGATTAATAACAGAAAAACCAGAGGGATGAGGTTTTGGCGCTTCGTGACAAATAAGGATATCCGCTGTTTGCTGTTCCAATAATTCAAAATCGGAAGGAAAGATGGAAGTACGATGACGTAACGGTAAACCACCTTGCCAAATTTTTTCTTGTGAACAATATTGGCAATAGTGGATTGGATCAAAAAATAGTGGTTTATTTGGTGGCATCCAGATCTGACCTCGGAAAACACCACCTAACCCAGCAACTTTAACTCCTTCAATTTCTGCCACTCGACCGTGTAGATTCCTACTTTTCCATTCGCTACCCCAAATCGCTTTAAATGCTGCTGGTGTTTTACTATCGTGATTGCCGTGAATAAACCAGAGGTCGCAATAATGTGCTAGTTTATCTAGCTCTCGACAGTCAGTAAGTTGAAGATCACCCAAGATAATCAATGACACAGATTGATTACCCTGAATAAATGGATAAAGATGTTCAAATGAACCGTGGGGATCACCAGCGAATAACAACATTAAGCTCTATTTCTCCTTGTACTCAACGGAATCATAAACTGATTCGTCATTTAAGATGCGTTCCACAATTTGTTTTACCTGAGCATAACGTTCTAAATAGCTAGGAGATTCAATTTCAATATAAGGGACGTTGTATTTTTCCAATAATTTCTTTAATAGCTGTTGAAAACGTTGGCGTTGTTGTTGAGTGCCTAAGCTACGCATACCGTCATCGACCCATTTTGTATTATTATTTAATAAAATAGTAACATCAAAAGGATACTCTTTAATCATTGAATCTAAGAATGGATGCGCTTTACCTTCGTACTGAATACAAAAAGCTTGTGTAGTAATAAAATCAGTATCAATAAAAGCAATTTTATTGGCGTGGCGTAATGCGTAATCGACATAATGTTGATGGCCAAGCGCCATTAGTGGATAGTCTGAATATTGCATAGCCTGTTCATTACCACCCAGCTTTTCAAAAACAAATTCTCTACCATATTCCCAAGCAGAAGTTGTATTGAAAACAGCAGATAACTTATTCACTAGAACAGTCTTACCACTACTTTCTCCTCCTAAAATAGCGATAGTTTTGGCAAAGAATGGACGCACTTCTTTTGGGATAAATTTCCAGTATTGGAATGGGTGGGTTCGGATTTTTGTTGCAGAAACATTAAAAAATGTACGTTCTGGATCAACTAGCACAACATCTAAATGCAAATATTTTTCGTAAGGTTCTTTATCTTGCGGTTCACTGGTGAAAACCACGCTTGGATTAAAATGTTTATCGCTGAATAATGCTTTCACACGACCTGACCAAGCCGGCCAACCGTTCGGATAAGAGGGAATACCATCCTCAATTAAGTTATGTATAAAGATCTGTTTTTGCTGATATTTAAAGATCTGTTGCATCCAACGTAAACGATCCTGCACAGTTGGCATTTTCTTCATTTTACTGTCGTAGTAAAGTTTTAAATCACGCTCTGTGTCACTGCAAACTACAATATGTAATTCATCCACCTTGCTGAAGGCTTCATAAATCATATTAATATGACCGGTATGAACAGGATAAAATTTTCCAAAAATAACACCTACTTGTTTATTAGGGGTATCGGTGATCTGCAAAGCGTGATGAATGGCATTTAATTTTTTTGCACTCGGATTTTGAATTTTACCACCGACGAGTTGATTATAGTACGCGCGAGTTACTTGTGCTTTTTCACATACTTCCGCAACCTTCATTCCCAATTGTTTGCGTTTTTGTTGTAAATAAAGAAAATCAGTCATTTTCTGCACCTTATGAATAGAATATCAGAAAGTTGAAACTCAGCGCTGAAATAATTTATGCGCTACAACAGATTTATTTATTGTTATCTTTTTTAACAGATAATACAAATTATCATTAACAGAGAAAGTTAAGTAATAATTATTATGTTTTATTAAAATGATAAGATTATTTTGGTGCAACATCATTTTGTTGTTGCAATAAGGCGTCAACTCTGGCTTCTAAAGCGGTTAATTTTTCACGAGTACGCAATAAAACTTGAGTTTGTACATCAAATTCTTCACGTGCCACTACATCAAGTTTAGCTAATTGTGCCTGCAAAACTTGTTTTAATTTTGATTCAACATCGCTACCGATATCTTTAATGCCTTGTGGTAAATTGTTCTGAACTTGTTGAATAATCTCTTCTATTTTTTTTGGATTTAACATATGTACCCCACTAAATTTTTCTTGGTTAATTGTAGGGGAAAAAATAGAATTTTACTAGGCAAGTATCTGTTTTTCTTTTATACTTTCTTTCGCATTCTCAGGGCGGGGTGAAATTCCCCACCGGTGGTAAACGAAAGTAAGCCCACGAGCGTTCATATTTTTATGAAGTCAAGCAGATTTGGTGAAAATCCAAAGCCGACAGTAACAGTCTGGATGGTAGAGAATCGCGGTATTGTTGTAATAAGTGAGTTATGTATTATTTATGTAATTCGCTTTTTAATTACGTTTAAAAACACATTATTGTAATGTGTCTTACCGTATTTCCCTCAAGCCCTGATTCTAGTAGCGATAATATTACATTAACCAAGGAAATTACTATGAATCAGTCAATTCTTTCTCAATTTGGTAGCCCGGAACAACGTGTACTTAATGCGATTAATGCATTAAAACAAGGAAAAGGGGTGCTAGTATTGGATGATGAAGATCGTGAAAATGAAGGCGATCTTATTTATCCGGCAGAAACCATTACAAAAGAACAAATGGCTAAGTTAATCCGTTATGGTAGCGGTATTGTTTGTCTTTGTATTACCGATGAATTGTGCAAAAAACTTGATTTGCCTCCAATGGTTGAACATAACACCAGTGTTAATCGCACCGCATTTACTGTGACTATTGAAGCAGCACAAGGTGTATCAACAGGAGTTTCAGCACAGGATCGAGTAACAACAGTGAAAGCAGCGATTGCAGATAATGCAAAACCGAGTGATTTACACCGTCCAGGACATATTTTTCCATTGCGAGCAAATGACAAAGGTGTCTTAGGAAGACGGGGGCATACAGAAGCTTCCGTTGATTTAGCCGAAATGGCAGGTTTTAAGCGAGCAGGAGTTATTTGTGAGATTACTAATGACGATGGATCAATGGCAAGAACACCTGAAATTGTAAGATTTGCTATAGCACAAGGCTATCCGGTGGTCACAATTGAGGATTTAGTTGAATATAAGAGTAGCCATTAATAAACTATAGAGTGAAATAAATATAGTGAAGGATATGTAAAAAATTATTATTAACTTATTGATAAACCTGCGATTTTTATCGTAGGTTTTCTTTTTTATTAAAATAGCTGAAATTAATAGATAACTTATTAAATTAATACAATATTTTAACTATTAAATTATAATCATACGAGGATATTTATGTTTTTAGGTTATCTTGCTTTGTTCTTTTTAATATTTGCTTGTATTGCTATTTTTTATACCATTATCATCATTCATGATATTCCTTATGAAATTGCAAAAAAACGTAATCATCCTCATCTTGAAGCGCTTCATTATGCAGGTTGGGTTAGTTTATTTACTCTTCATGTGATTTGGCCTTTTTTATGGATTTGGGCAACGCTTTGGGATGAAAAAAAGGGTGGGAAAATGGTAATTATCAGAAAGATGCTCAAAATTTAGAAAAATTTAATCGAGAAATTTCAGAACAATTACCTTTATTATATGAAAAGGATCAGAAATTAGCGACAGAACTCGCCTTTTTACGTAATGAAGTACATACTTTATCGCTTAAATTAGCGATGATAGAAAAACATCATAAACAGGAGAACAAATAGATGGAGTTAATGAGCATCGTTATTTATGCAAGCCTTTGTGTTGGAGTATTTAAATTTTTCAAAATCCCGCTTAATAAGTAGTCAGTACCCACAGCAGTGGCTGGAGGCATAATATTATTGTTATCTATGCTATTAGTGATGAACTATAATCATCCACATACTAAATTAGCGACTCAATACTATGTTTCAACACCGATTATTCCGAATGTAAAAGGAACAATAATTGAAGTTAATCCTGTAAAGTCAAATCAACTTGTTAAGAAAGGAGATGTATTGTTTAAGATTGATCCTACTCCTTTTTAGGCAATGGTTGATCAGCGTCGTGCGGAATTGGCTATTGCAGAGCAAACTGTTAAAAATTTAGAAGCTGATTATCAAGCAGCACAATCTAAAGTCACTTCTCTAAAATTAACTATGGAACAAAAACAGAGAGAATTTGCTCGTTATAATGCATTAATTAAGTTGAAATCAGTCAGTCAATATGATTTTGATGTGAAACAACGAGAATATCATTCAGCAAAATCAGATTATGAAGTTGCCGTAGCTAATTTAGAAAAAGCTAGGGGAGTGTATCAGATGAAGTATAAGGAGCAACATGCTAATGTTGCTCAGGCTCTAGCAGCATTAGATCGAGCTAAATTTGATTTAGATTCTACAGTTGTTCGAGCGCCAACGGACGGTTTTATTTCACAAAATTATCTTAAAGAGGGAATGATGGCGACTACTTTACCATTTCGCCCTGTAATGACATTTACCTATCAACAAGAAAAGATGTATATTGCAGCGTTTCGTCAGAATTCTTTATTGCGATTGAGTGTTGGTAATGAAGCGGAAATGGTGTTTCCAGCTATTCCAGGTAAAACTTTTCAAGCTGAAGTGGTGGCAATTTTACCAACGATTGGGGAACACGAAGTACAGGCAAATGGTACACTTTATACTAAAGCTTTTATTGATAATACAGCGATGCCATTAGTGTTATTAAAAATGAAGAGTGATATGTCAGAATACCATCTTCCATATGGGGTAACGGCTGAAGTGGCTGTTTACACTGAACACGCTCACCATTTATCAATGATGCGGAAGATTTTATTACGGATGAATAGTTGGAAGAATTATCTCTATTTAGATCATTAATCTTAGAGAATACTCTCGAACTTTGAGATGAAAATAATGTTATCCCTATATGAACTTCTTGCAGAAGTTGATAACACCAATATGATGACAAACCGTAAATTGTCAGTAGCTAAGGATACGCAGAAGCGTATCCTTTATATTATCTAGTTATTGCTGTGTTGTAGTTAGTTTTCGTTTCTCTAAGCGGAGAACGCCAAGATGTGTCATATAACAACAGAAGATACAAGCACATACTGCGAATAAGAGTAAATAGAATCCAGCATCCCAGCCAAAACGCTCTGCAAGAATACCGAATAATGCTGTACCAGAGAAGCTTCCTAGAATGTAGCTTAATAATCCGCGTAATCCTGTTGCAGAACCGGCAGCAAAAGATGGTACTAATTCTATTGTTTGTAAAGAAGATAAGAACATAGGAACATAAATTAGGCAACCAATGATTCCAGCTCCAATAGTAACTGTGAGTAGATCTTGACCGCCCCAATAAGCAAACATCGCTAATCCAACTCCGATTAAAGTAATGATGGCTAAAGGCATACGACGCCCTTTGAAATAGGTGTCAGTTAGCCACCCGGCTAGCAATGTTGACGGTATTGCTGCCCATTCAAAAATTGCAAATGCAGCAGACATCTCACCTTTAGAAAATCCTTTAGTTTCCAATAGGTAGAGTGGTAACCAAGTTAATACGCCAAAGCGGATCATATAGGTGAATACATCAATAAAAGAAACGAACCAGACATTGATATCTTTTAAAATATAATCTCTTAAAATTTGCCAAGTAGAGAGATTAATATTTTCATCTTTAGTTACTACAAGCTCTTCTTTTTCTGTACCCAAAATTTTACTAGTTGGTGGTAATCCCTCATTGTAAGTTCTACCAGTTCCGAAGAGATAGAAAATTAGTGCGATAAATGTTGCTATAGCCATAGGAACAATAAAATGTGCAGCTTGCCAATGTTCTTGACCTAGCCAAGCGATGCTTATTCCAGCAATAGGTGCAACTAGACCGCCACCAACATTGTGAGAAATATTAAAAATAGCAGTGGTAACGCCACGAGACTTCCTAGGAAACCAGCTGGCTAATACAACATAAGCAGGGCCAGCTCCCATACCTTGGAAAATACCATTTAAAATACATAAAAATAAGAAAATCCAAAATGAAGCACTAAACCCCATTAGTAGATTAACGATTGCCGACATTAATACACCAAAAATCATAAAATGTTTTGGATTTGATTTATCAGCTAATGCAGACATCACACCTTTACTTATGCCATATACAATTAGCATTGTGCCGGAAATAAAACCAATGTCTTTTTTGGTAAAACCAAAATCACTAATAAGTTCCGGAGAAGAGAGTAAAAAATTATTGCGTAGAATGTAATAAGCAACATAACCAATGAAAATGCCAAATAGTGCATGCCATCTTAAACGATTATAACGGTCTTGTATTTCTGCCTCAGGAACAGGTATTCCGGGTTTAGATGTTAAAAATGAAAGCATAAAATTCTCCAATTAATAATAAAAATAAATACATATTTATTTCTACGATAAGAAATCGTAACATATGCTAATATATTGAAATTGAAAGATAAAATTTTATTTTTTGAGTTAAAAATGACTCAAAACAGGAAATTATAGTGTCAATTTTGACTCAAAAATAAAGGAGTATTTTAAATAAATACTGGAGAATAATTTTTTTGAGAAAAAATAAACTCTACTGAATACAGATAATATAAAAAAATATTTTAAATTTGTGATTTTGATCACAAATTGTGGAGGAAAAAAATGACATTAAAGAAGAAACTCTCTGTTTTTTTATTCTGCACTTTATTATCTATCACGGTAAATGCAAAGAATTTAGTTATTGCAACTTCATTTTCTCCGGAAGTTGCATCTTATATTTCAGAACAATGGAAAACAGAACCGGAGAATAGTAGTGTTAGGTTCATTAATACGACAGTAATGTCTCTTGAAAAATTACTAATGAATCAGAGTGTTAATGAAGTAGATTTGATTATTAGTTCATCGCCTTTTTTATTTTATCATTTACAAAAACGTAATCTTTTATCAACGTTACCTATAAATTTACGTATTAATAGTAAATATGTTCCTAATGAACTTAGTGAAACTACAGCAGCAGTTGCTTTTTCAGGATATGGAATTTTTTATAACAGAAAATTATTAAAGAAATATAATATTGAGACTCCCTCAGATTGGAGTAGTTTAGAAAATAATAATTATTTTAATGGTATTTTAATGAGTTCTCCCTCCCGTTCTGGTAGTAATCATATTATGTTAGAGATGTTATTACAACAAAAAGGATGGAAACAAGGATGGCAAGATTTTCTTTCTATTGTAGGAAATATATCTGTAATATCATCTCGTAGTTTTAATGTTGTTGATAAAGTAAAAATGGGATTAGCTATAGCTGGTATAAGTATTGATAGTTATGCTAATAATGAACTAAATGATCCTAATGTGGGGTTTGTTTATTTCCCTAACTCTATTGCTTCTCCTACTTTTATTGCCATACATCAGTATAGTAAAAATAAAAAAGAAGCTGAAAAGTTTATTTATACATTATTAGATAATCATAGAAATAAAGTTTTTTCTATACAATATTTTG